>JBBSJX010000136.1:0-9571 GCA_038256825.1 Chitinophagales bacterium | reverse complement strand
TTTGACATTCCACCGGTGCCTGAAAACTATATTCACAGGATAGGCCGTACCGGGCGTGCCGATAAAAAAGGGATTGCTATTAGTTTTGTTACACCCAGGGAAAAGGAAGCTTTGGATGCGATTGAAGGTTTGATGAATTATAATGTGCCTTTACATACGCTGCCTGAAAATCTTACTATATCGGAGGTATTAACGGCCGATGAAATGCCAAAGGTTTATGTAAAAGAAGTAGAAATAAAAATTCCGAAGAGAGAAAATGTGGGTCCGGCTTTTCATCAAAAGTCTGCTAAAAACTCAAAAATTAATAAGAAGGTTAGCCGGCGGGACCAGATGAAGAAGAAATATGGCAAACCCATTACCCGCCGTGGCAAAAAAGATAAATAGGAGTGAATGAAAGGGTAGTGAGCAGTATAAAAAATTTGAACTCGCTACGTAAGCAATTCAATTATATTAACTTTGGCCCTCAATATAAAAACATGACTTATAACGTTCAAATAAAAGTAATGCCGCTAAAAGATTTATTGGATCCCCAGGGAAAAGCGGTTATGGGTGGATTACAAAACCTGGGTACAACGGGTATTGAAGATGTTAGAGTGGGCAAACATATTACGCTGCGTATTGAAGCAGAAAGCGAGGACGCTGCCAAGCAAATTGCGGATGATGCAAGTAAAAAACTTTTGGCAAACCCCGTAATGGAGTTTTACGAAATTGAAATGATCAACTAAGGTTTATAAGTATCACTTCAACCATTCCATTTATTATTTATAGTTAGTGTTGGGATCTTAGTGCTTACAGCAATTTTACTCATCCTGTACACCTGCAATTATTTTTATCAATGCTTTATATCGTTCCAACTCCCCTGGGTAATTTAAAGGATATCACGCTTAGGTCGCTGGAGGTATTGCAAAGTGTCGATGTAATTCTGGCTGAAGATACCCGCACCTCCTCCAAGCTATTACAGCATTATAATATCTCAAAACCTATATCTCCTTATCATCAACACAACGAGCATAAAATTGTACAGCATATTGCTGAGCAAATGGCTTCGGGAAAAACCTTTGCCCTTATTACAGATGCAGGAACACCAGGTATTTCGGACCCTGCTTTTTTACTGGTGAGGGAATGTGCACGGCACGATATAAGGGTTGAATGTTTACCAGGCGCCACTGCTTTTGTTCCTGCATTGGTAAACAGCGGATTACCCATTGTACGTTTTACATTCGAAGGTTTTTTGCCATTAAAAAAAGGTCGCCAAACCATTATGAAACAATTGGCCCTGGAGGAACGTACTATGGTTTTTTATGAAAGCCCCATGCGACTTGTTAAAACTTTGGAAGAGTTTATGGAATATTTTGGCCCTGAGCGTCAATG
This sequence comes from Chitinophagales bacterium, assembly GCA_038256825.1. GTDB lineage: Bacteria > Bacteroidota > Bacteroidia > Chitinophagales > Chitinophagaceae > Segetibacter. The sequence continues at coordinate 8,200 of JBBSJX010000136.1, read as the reverse complement.
TTCTGTTAGCCGCGAGTTAACAAAAATGTTTGAAGAAAATAAGAGGGGAACTTTGCACGATGTTTGCAAACACTTTTCGCAAAAAAATGTAAAGGGCGAAATTGTAATTGTAGTTGAAGGAATGGAGAAAACAAAAAAGAGCTATTCCAACAAATACAACCAGCCTGAAACTTTAGAAGAAAACGAAGATTAACACAGTTCCCATTGTGAAAACGAAAAATAAAAAATTATGTATCTGAAAATGTTATGTTCAATTGTATTGTCATTTATGCTGGTATCGGCAAATGCTCAATTCCGAAATATTCCCGCAGAAGTTACGGATGCTTTTAGCGAAAAATATCCAACTGCTTCGCACGTAAAATGGAGAGATAAAATACTAACATTCCAGGCTGAGTTTGAAGAAGAAAAACAGAAAATGAAAGCTTCCTTTTCTTCAGATGGGGATTGGATAAAAACAGAGAAGCAATTAAAATTTGCTTCTTTACCTGCAGCAGTAATAGATGGGTTTAAAAAAAGCAAATATGCGGATGAAATAGTAAAAGATATTACTGAATTAGATGATAGTGAAAAAGGATTGCAATATATAATTGTGGTAAAGAAAGGAGATATCACCAAGCGGGGCTTATATTTTACCAGCTCCGGCCAGTTGGTTAAAGATGAATTGAATTTATAAAATGGTTTTTTAGTTATTAATAACAGCAGCTCACTTATGAAAAAATTAGTTACAGGTGTATTCTTATTAGGTTTATTCCAGGTTTCCATTGCACAGTCCGACAGGTGGCAGCAACGCATTAATTATGATATTGATGTAAAAATGGATGTGAACACCAACATCCTGGATGGAACAGAAAAAATTGATTATTACAATAACTCACCCGATACATTAACCCGATTATTTTTTCATACTTATTGGAATGCCTTTCAGCCACACAGCAGCATGGATGAAAGAAGCCGCGAACTGGGCAAGACCATTTTAGGAAAAAATAGAAAAGGCGACGACATACAGGATTGGGATTCACGGGTAAGGGACAGGATTTTGAACCTGCAACCCAACGAGGAGGGTTACCAGAAAGTAGCTTATGTAAATATTAATGGGAAAGCCCAGAAGTTAAAAGAGCATGAAACTATTTTAGAAGTAGTGTTGGATAAACCCTTGCTTCCTAAATCTAAAACCAGCCTGGTGGTAGGCTTTACAGCCCAGGTGCCAAAGCAGGTTAGGCGCAGTGGAAGAGATAATGCAGAAGGTATCCGTTTTAGTATGAGCCAGTGGTATCCTAAAATGGTTGAGTATGATTACGAAGGCTGGAGTGCTAACCCTTATGTTGCACGTGAATTTTATGGTGTTTGGGGCGATTATAATGTAAACATCACCATCGATAAAAATTATATGCTTGCGGCAACGGGAACCCTGCAAAACGCCAACAAAATTGGCTTTGGATATTCTACCCCGCAATTAAAAGTTCCAAAACCTTCAGGTAATACCTTAACATGGAATTTTACCGCCGAAAATGTACATGATTTTGTTTGGGCTGCCGATCCTGATTATGTAATGATTAAACGTGATATTAAAAATGGCCCTACACTATTTGTTGTTTATAAAAACGTTGATAGCTTACAGGACCGTTGGAAAAAACTGGCCGATACAGTGGAGCTTGCTTATCCTTTAATTGCAAAAACCTTTGGCCCTTATCCTTACAAAAATTATAGCATTATACAAGGGGGCGATGGCGGAATGGAATATGCCATGGCAACCCTTATAAAATCGGCAAGTATTGGAACCGCCATCCACGAATGGATGCATAGCTGGTACCAGGGTTTATTAGGCACCAACGAATTTTTATACCCGTGGATGGACGAAGGTTTTACCAATTATGCTTCGGAACGTATTATGTCGGAAATGCGTGGCAAACAGGGCTTTAACCAGGAGTCTAATTATAGCAGTTACTATAGGTTGGTGCAAAGTGGTTTTGAAGAACCTATGAGTACCCCGGCTGATCATTTTAATACCAATTATGCGTACAGTACAGCTTCCTATTCAAAAGGGGCCGTTTTTCTTTCTCAGTTAGGTTACATCGTTGGCGATTCTGTTCGCGATCAGATATTGCTGGATTATTACCATCAATGGAAATACAAACATCCAAATCCAAACGATTTTATTAGGGTGGCCGAAAAAACAAGCGGAATGGAGCTGGATTGGTACAAGCAATACTGGATGTATACCACCAAAACAATTAATTATGCAATAGATAGTTTGTGGGAAGAAGGTAGTAAAACAAAAATCAGAATCAGGCGAGTTGGCGACATGCCTATGCCAATTGATGTACAGTTAACTTTTAAAGATGGCAGTTCCGAAATGCATTACATGCCCCTCAATTTTATGTATGGCCAAAAGCCTGCGGAAGATGCCACACCAAGGGTTATTCATGACGAATGGCGGTGGACACATCCTACCTATATTTTTGAAACCGATAGAAAAATAACCGAAATAACTGAAGTGCAGATTGACCCATCCAGCCGGCTGGCCGATGTGGATAAGCGAAACAATGTGCTAAGATTAAAATGGTAAAATTTTACAAGCTCCGCAAGGAGCTTTTTTTATGTAGAGGATGTTTGTTGCGTAATTTTTATTTGGAACCGGGCAGCATAACTTTTGGAGGCTTTACTTGCGTCGCACTCTTGTACGGCAAACCTTTAAGCTACAAACCGGGGAACTTCTTATAAATATTAAAAGCCAGAATAAATCTGGCTTTTAATATTATTGTAACTCTTGTTTTGTTGTAATTATAAATTTTCTGACGAGGTTGTTTTGGTAACCGTAACCCTGTCGGTGCGGCCTTCGGCGGATGATCCACCACCTCTTAATAAAGCTACTAATAGTAAAATAAGAACGGCGGCTCCAACAACCCAAACCCATGGTTCGGCATACCACGTATTGGTTGTAGTAGTAGTTGATTTAACAACCCGGCTACTGGCAGCCTCATCCTGTGCCCAGGTAATAGTTTGAACGATCAGCAGCATTACAAAAGTTGCCAGCGATTTGTAGGCAACCGAATAATTTAAACGTTTCATTGAATTTAGTTTTATGGTTAAAGTATAAAAGCTATAAAGCTTTCTTTCCAACTATATTCAACAACTGCGCCACGTTGCAAAACTCCTGGCAGTTGAAATCGCACCACAAATAAGTTTACCCGTCCACCAGTTTTTCTCGTTGCGCAAGGTATAATCCACAAATAACCAGGGCAGTACCTGCAAAGGTGTGCCAGGTAATAGGTTCGCCCAATATGCTGTACGAAAATAAAAATCCAAAAACAGGGCATAAAAACAACCACAGCGATGCTTTAACTGCATCAATTTTTACCAGGTAAAACCAAAGCTGTAAAGCAAAAACTGATACCGGTATAATTAACCAGAAAACCGATGCCCAGAATTGCTGGTTAAAGCTGGAGTTTTTAACATCAGCAAATACCAAAGCGAAGGGTAACAGCACGATCCCGCCAAATAAAACCTGCCAGCCATTAATAACAAGGTTAGATAAAGTCCATTGAATGCGGGCATAATACACGGTTGCGGCAGACACGGAAATCATTCCCACCAATAATATAAGCAAGCCTTCAACGGTTGCATAACTGTTTTGTAATAATGGAAGGCATGCCAGCACAACGCCCGATAAACCAAAAATCACCCCTGCAACCTCCAGCCATTTTAATTTTCGTTTAAGCCATATGGCCGAAAGTACAATGATAAATAAAGGGCTGGTGGCTGTAGACAAACTACCAATACCAGCAGATACTTGTTTAATTGCCATTACAAAAGCGCCCAGGTAAATACTGGTATTCAGCACTGAAAATATAAAAAGATGTTTCCACTCCACACCCTGGGGCAACCGACTTTTGGTAGGAAAAAATGCATAAGCAAATATCAACATACCCCCACCGGCAATAAAAAAACGAACACAGGCCAGCACCAAAGGGTGAGCAACTGCTACACCAAACTTTGTTGCAACCGATGCGCTAGCCCATAAAGCTGCAAACAAAATTCCCGGAATGAGCTGCCGCATGTATTGTTAGAATATAAATTGAAGGAGCAAAACTAATTTATTAAAATTTTTGGGCTTGGATTTAATGTGCAGCGGTAGTTTATGCAAACCTCGGTTCATTGCTGTCGTACATCCTAATAATACAAACATGTTGATTTACATTTCCAATTGTAAAAGCCTTTGGAACAACGCAACTTCTGCCTGAAGAACCACCTGTAATGTTTAGTAAAATATCTTTAGGTTTCACTATGCTATTTTTCATAGTATCGTTTATTTCACAAGAAATAAAAGTTGAAAATTCATAAGACAATTTGTTATCTATAACGTTTTGACTTCTTATGAATAAAATTCCAGAATTTGAATAAACGCTTTCTCCACCTAAGGGAGTTTTACCACTATTTATCTTAATAGCAATCTCTCCCAACTTTTTCTTCTCCCATTTCGGAAACTCTTTACCGTTATCATCCTTAAACCTCAACTCCTGCGTAAAGAGTTTTTAAACAAAAGGTCCGTAAGCCGTTTGCTGATTTACCTTGTAAACAGCATAAAGATTTGTTGTTTTCCATTATTTATTTTTTCGGTTTCTCCGGTTTTATTTTTGCAGCAGTTTTACTTTCGGGTAGGATAGATTTTGCATTTAATGCGGTTACTACTTTTTTCCCTGTTTTGGCTTCCAATTCTTTCAAAGCTACCCTGGCAACGTTTCCACCTTGCTTTGCTACTTTCTTGCCGGCTTCAAAAGTTTCCGGGTTTACTGCCTGCGAAATATCTTTGGTAGATGCCTCTGCAAGCATGTTTAAGATCAATTCGGTGTTGGTCATATTATCCCGCAGGTTTTCCTTTTTCAATCCTTTCAGCACCTTATATTCTTTGGTGGTTTTATTGCTCCACGCTTTTGTAATAATATCGGTAAGCGTTGCAAACTGTTCACCTACTTTGTAACCTCTTTTCTTCCATTCATCGGTTAACTCTTTTCTTATTTCAATACTTTTAAGCCGTTGGTTAATCCAGTTTTCGGAGTATCCCAATTTTATATATTGTTCTAAAGCTCTGTCAATACTCAATTCAGGGTCTTGCATTTCATCCAACCGTTCGGCAGCCACTTGTGCCAGCCACAATTTAAAAGGTTCAGCTTTAGGCGATGGAATGGATTGTATGAGGCGGAAAAGTTGTTCGGTATCGGCTACATCGGTCATTCGCATTTTGCCGTCACTTGCTTCCATTTTCAACCCGTGACAATTCGTCACGGTTTCATTTCCTTCCTCTTTAAGTCGTTGTTTAAGTTTTCTCCAATAAGCTGATGCATCCACGCTGTCGGTTAAAACAGCTATAACATCCACAATTGCTAAAAACCATTTCTCATTTTTTTCATCCCAAAGAGTTCTTACTCTCTTCTCTTCAAATATTTTTAGTTTTTCCTGGTGTTCCATTTTTTAAAATTGTTTAAACTATTATTTTTTTTCTTCTGATTATACTGACTTTATTTTTTGATCGTTAACCTTTTAATATTAGGCTTATTTCAACAAAATTGAACAGATCGGTAATTTAAGTTTTAATTGTCGTGTTAAGTTGATGCAAAGAATGATATTAAAGGTTGATTAAAATTGGTTGGTTGTAAAGCAATAGGTTATCACTGATGTTGTAAAACGAATGAAGATCGTCATAGGTTAACCGGGCGAGTGGGGTGTGCGCTGGCATTTTTAGCTCTTTGCAAGGTTGGCTTTGTGCGCCTTGCAATATTCTAAAAATAGCGTGGGCAGCGACGATTAAGTTTTAGGTATTGTCAAACAGGAACGCTGTATCAAAAAAGGGGGATGTTCAACAGCCAAATGGACGACACCAAATCAGGCACATTAATAATGCCCTGTTCATTTTGAGGTGATAGTACAAGTGTGCGACGCAACAATGCTTAATAGTTGAACAAATGCCTGGCCCCAAAAAATAAAAAAGCGCACTAATCAGTTTTTGAATAGTACGCTTTTTCGTGGTTATTTTTCCATTACGGCTTTTATTAACCGCATTGGTACAATTATGTAATCGGGGCGGTGATCCAGCTCGTAATTCAGGCTGAAAATAGCTTTTTCTAAAAGATAGGTTTGCAGCATTACATTAAAATCGGGCTTGTTGTTGGGGATAAAAGAGGAACCCTCAACCGTATTAAGGTAAGCATCTAAAAAGTATCCCGAAACATGGTGCGTCCACAACTCGGCAAAGGGTTGCAACTTGGCAAGGTCCTCGGTACGTAATTGTTTGTTTAGCAATAAGCCCTCATAAGCTGCATAATAAAACGAACGGATCATTCCAGCCACATCGCGCAGGGGGGAGCGCTTTATACGGCGTTCGCTATAACTGCGGGTAGGGTCGCCTCCAAAATCCAGGATTGCTACATCTTTACCAGTAAATAGTAAACGGCGTAACTGGTAATTGCCATGAAGCCTTGAGCGGGAAACATCAATTTTTTTAGTGTATATTTTTTTAAGGGTGTCGAGGATTTCATTTTTCCTGGTCAACAATTCTTCCGCTTCTTCCTTCCACGATTCGGGCAGGTCGTTTAATTTATTGGACAGGTTATTAAATGTTTGCCTAACCAGCGATTGCAATCCGCTAAAAAGCGAACGTTGGTAGTGCAGGCTAAACTCTTCGGGTTTAAAGTCGTTTAAACCTGTGCCGGCTGCCAGCGCTTTGTGCATTTCGCCGGTGCGTACGCCTATCAGTCGTGCACCTTGCGCAACTGTACCTCCAATAAATTCCTTCATTTCATCCGGCAATTCGTCGTAATCAACCGGCTCAATCAGGTGAGTATTTACTTCGTAAGATGGATGCTCGGTACGTGCCAGGATTCTATCGTGAAAGTTGTTAATTCTTTCCTGCATATAGGTTCGACCATTACCATGATATTCTACCATGGGTTGCAGCATTCCCAGCACCATATTGGTTTGGTTATCGGTATGCCACTCAATAGCGCCTAAAAATTCGGGTACCTGCTCAAACCTAACCACGTTGGTCAGGTATTTGGTTATTTCTACGTCAGAATTTGTAGCCCTGTCAACCGATCGATAGATTTTAAGAAAGTAATTGTTGTTGTAACCAATGGATGTATTGCTGTCTTCTACAGCCAATATTTTTGATTTTATTTCAGGATTAGATTCTAAATGTTTTGCTAGTTCATCGTTGCCGTAAAATTGTATTTCGCTGCCTTTTAAATTAATAGTATGTTGGTTGGCTATGTTTTTAAACAGCATTTGCTGCAATGTAGGAAGGTACAAAGCATCCACTAAAAGCCCTTCGCTTTCACCAATTTGCATACGGCAAATAATCGCCAAGGCTTCACCATTATTAAATTGCATGGTTTCTTTAAAAGCCATGGTTACCGGCAACTGGTATGTTTCGGGTAAGCCACTCTCGTAATTTACTTCTACCATTAAAAAATAGGCGTTGTATGGCTGCAGGTCAATTTTAAAATAATTATTTATTTTAATGCTGTAAATCGTTCTTCCTGTGCCGGTAAACCATTTGGTTTTGGGTAGATAATCGGGTAATATATTATTTTCCAGTTCTTCTTTGGAATAACCCTTAGCCAGGCTATCAAAATCGTTTAACTGTAACAGGGGTAGTGTTTCGTGGTCTACTGCTTTAATACCGGTTTTTCTTAATTCAAACCACTGTGTTGCATAAGGCCCCAGGGTAAAAAAGTAGGGTTGAGAAGAAATGGGTGGAAATTTATTTTTACTGTAAACTTCAACAGGAACATATCCTTTAAAGGTGTCCAGGTCGATATTGGTAGCCTGGCTGTAGCGCGAAAGATTTACAATTACTAATATTGTTTGTTCAAGATAGGTGCGGGTAAATACCAGCACTTTTGGATTCTCCACATTCACAAATTTCAGGTCGCCACGGCTAAATGCCTTAAAATTTTTGCGCATGCTGATCATGCTCTTCATAAACCAGAGTAGCGAGGAAGGATTGCGTAACTGTGCTTCTACGTTCAGTGACTCATATGAATATTCAGGATCGAGAATTAAGGGTAGATATAATTTTTGAGGGTTGGCTTGAGAAAATCCGGCATTGCGGTCCGAAGTCCATTGCATGGGGGTACGAACGCCATCACGATCACCCAGGTAAAAGTTATCACCCATACCAATTTCATCGCCATAATATATTACC
>JBBSJX010000135.1:0-9655 GCA_038256825.1 Chitinophagales bacterium | reverse complement strand
TCCCCCGGTATTCCATAGCATACATCCTAAATTTAGAACACCGGCAAAATCCAACCTGTTATTCATGGTTTTTGTAAGTCTTTTTGCCGCGTTTGTACCGGCAAGGGTTGTGGGCGAAATGACAAGTATCGGAACCTTGTTCGCCTTTATTTTAGTATGCCTGGGCATCTGGGTTTTAAGGGTTAAGCAACCAAATCTTGAAAGATCATTCAGAACCCCCTTTGTACCATTGGTACCTATATTGGGTGTGGTTACCTGTTTATTTATGATGGTGTTTCTTCCATTGGATACCTGGATACGTTTAATTGTTTGGATGTTAATTGGCTTTGATGTGTACTTATATTATGGCATGAAATATAGTACGCTATCTGATCATTCCGTTACTACACACCAACGTAGTAACCGCATTGTAGCACTTATTGGATTGGGTTTAGCAGCTATGCTGGCTATTGTAGCCTTTTTACACCACGCTGTTGCCGATACCGCAGATTGGGGATTGTTTATCTTTTCGCTGGTTTTTGCAGCCTTACACCTGTTACTATTTTTTAGCAGAATGAATAAAAAATAAATACTTCTTTTTATAAAACGCCTGGCTTAGTCCGGGCGTTTTTTTTACAAACAACTTTAGTAAATATTTTTTTTGAGCCAGGGTATTGAATAACTATCAGGCAGTTGTTGCGTCGCACACTTGTACGACAGCACTTTATTCAACAGGCAATTTTATTAATTTTATAGTACTGCTGCCATAAAAATATAGAGTACAAGGGAGTGACACAACCGGGGCTGAATAAAGGATTAAATGTTGGAAACCCAAAAACTATTAATGCAGAGGTGGTGGTTGGTTAAGTAAAGGTTTTGCTTTTATCACTTACATTTGCATCCGTTTTAAAACACATACAAATACCAATTTTATGGGTCGCATATTTGAAGTACGTAAGGCTACCATGTTTGCCCGTTGGGACAAAATGGCCAAGCAGTTTACCCGCATTGGAAAGGAGATAGTTATTGCTGTTAAAGCCGGTGGACCCGACACTAGCACCAACCCTGCCCTACGCAGGTGTTTTGCAAACGCAAAAGGTGTTGGCATGCCAAAGGACCGGGTGGAAGCAGCAATTAAAAGGGCCATGGGTAAGGAAATGACCAATTATGAAGAAATTGTTTACGAAGGTTATGCCCCGCATGGAATAGCTGTTTTGGTTGAAACCGCTACCGATAATCCTACCCGTACCGTGGCAAATGTTAGAATGCACTTTAGAAAAGGTGACGGCAGTTTAGGCAACAGCGGATCGGTTGCTTTTTTGTTTAACCACATGGGCGAATTTAAAATTAAAAGTGAAGGGTTAAATATTGAAGACCTTGAACTGGAGTTAATTGATTTTGGTTTGGAAGAAATTGGCGAGGATAGTGAAGGCAATATTATCATCAGAACCCCTTTTGAAGAATTTGGCAATATGACCAAAGCTCTGGAAGATAAAAATATTGAAGTGGTAACGTCGGAACTTACCCGCATACCAACAAACACTGTTGAGCTGGATGAAGAAAATGCGAAAGAGGTACTTGAACTGGTTGATAGGCTTGAACAGGATGAAGATGTTCAAAAGGTGTATCACAACCTTAAATAAAAATTATATGGCCAGGTTGATACCTGGCTTTTTTTATGACAGATAATGAAGCAGCATATCAACCGGTAATATTATTCGATGGTTTTTGCAATTTGTGCAGCAGTAGTGTGCAATTTGTAATTAAACATGATCCAGAAGGTATTTATAAATTTGCCTCGTTACAATCCAACTTTGGCAGTGTAATTTTAAAGCAGTTCAACCTGCCGGCGACAGAACTTAATTCATTTATACTTTACCAGAACGATAAAATTTACACGCGGTCTACAGGTGCATTAATGGTTGCAAAAAAATTAAACGGCCCATGGCGTGGTCTCGGCATTTTTCTGCTAGTGCCACGTTTTATTCGCGACTTTGTTTACAAGATTATCAGCAAAAACCGCTATAAATGGTTTGGCCAAAAAACAACCTGTTGGCTCCCCTCTCCTGCTTTGCGTAAGCGGTTTATTTCTTAAATACTACGCAACCTTTTTATATACATTTTACTCTATATTTATAGGAGCATCATGTACTTATTAATAATTCCGTTTCTTTAACAAAAATTGCCGGAGTTAAGCCTGATTTCCAAATATCCTAAGTAAAAAATCATCCAATCTATTTTATGAAAAGGCCATAAAAGTTGTACCCCATTGGGATCTATTTTACCTTTTATCATAAACCTTTTATCATGAAAACATCTCCATTTAGGGGGTTTGGTCATTTATTGTCCATTCTGTTTTGTAGTTTCCTTTTTTTATCGGCTTCGGCCCAATGCCCGGGGGTTAATGCCCAGGTTACCAATGGCTCAATGATTAACTTATGCCAGGGAGGGTCGTATGTTTTACAGGCTCAAACCAATCCGGTTTATCAATCGTACCAATGGCAAAAGCAAAACACAGCAGGCGGCTTTTTTGAAAATATTTCCGGGGCAAATACCAGTTCATATTCCAATGATATGCTGGGAGCCTACAGGGTTGTTGTTAGCAATGGAAGTTGTTATGATACATCGAGCATTACCAGTGTGGTAAAAATAAACCTTGAAGGAGGAACCATTACCGGCGGTATTTCCAATATGATTTGTGCTGATTCATACGTGGGTTCACTTACAGGCCCGACCGTACCCGGCGATGAAATTGGCATTATAACTTACCAGTGGCAGGAAAAAATTGGTAATGGAACGTTTAACAATATTGCCCTGGCCAACGGCCGCGAATTTAATGTGGGCTATGTAAAAACCACCACAACATTTAGAAGAATGGTGGCGGACAATTGTGGAAATGTTGCCTACTCAAACGAAATAACTTTTACTACTATTCCCTTAATATTGCCGGGCACTTTACAACCTGCCAGCCAAACTATAATGGCAGGTAATAATCCACAAACAATCACCTCGTTAGTTGATCCTGTTGGCACAGGATCCCTAACATACAAATGGCAAACTTCCTTATCGGCAAACGGACCATGGGAAAACATTGCCGGAGCTACAGCATCCACTTTACAACCCGGACCATTACAGGTAACTTCTTATTTCCGCAGAACCACTTCTTCAAATGTTTGTAACTATTCGTCAACAACAGAACCCGTTTTAATTGTAATACAAAACCCGGTTATCTTAAATCCCGGTGTATTGTATTCAGATAATTCATGTTTGTTTTTAGGAAATACCCCTTACCCTATTGCTACAAAAGTAAAGCCTGTAGGAGGAGTACTGCCTTATGTTATTGAATGGGAAGCAAAAACAATTACTGGCAACTGGACAATCATTCCTGGCGAAAATGGGGACAAATTATTTCCCGGCCCTATAACCGAATCAACCAGCTACAGAAAAAAAGTTACAGATGCTGCAGGTACCATTGCTTATACCGAACCTGCTTTCCTTTCTGTAATTTCTACCCCTTTAATTCCCGGTGAAATAGCATCCAATGCTAAAGTAGCTTGTTTAGGTTCTTCTCCTTCACTAATATTCAGCGTAAAAAGCGGGGCCAACTTTGGCGAACGCGGTTCGTACCAATGGCAGGTTAAAACAGATAACACCAACTGGACAAACATAACCGGAGCTACAAGAGGAGATTTTCAACCCCAGCCTTTAACCGAAAAAAGTTTATTTAGAAGGGTATTTTACGATAGTTGCGGACCAAACAGCCGCATGGCCATTTCCAACGAAGTTGAAATAGATACCAAACCTGCACTATTCGCCGGTGAAATAAATCCTTCAACCCAATTGGTAATTCCAGGTAATGTTCCTAAACAACTCATCTCAACCACAAACCCATATGGCGGTACAAATAGCTATACCATCTGGTGGGAAAAGGCTGACCTTGCCGTAGGGCCATGGACCAAAGTACCGGGAGCAAATGGTGTAAATTATCAGCCGCCTGCTACAACTAAAACCACTTATTACCGCAGGGTGGTAAAAGATAACAATTGCCTGGCCGAAAAGTACTCCTTCATTATTGAAGTTTTCGTTCCGGTATTTTCTCCAATAACAGGTGGCAGCCTGGCAGGTTCTACCTGCGTGTTTCCTGGCTTTGCACCCAAAATACTTACCACAGGTTCAACAGGTGTTAGTGGTGGATATGGTGCATATAAATATCAATGGGAGCAACGTAGCGGATCAGCAGTTTTCACAGCCATTACAGGAGCAGTTTCAGAAAATTACCAGCCTCCCGTGTTAAGCCAGACAACTGAATTTAGAAGAAAAGTAACCGATGAGTTGGGTAATACATCCTACTCCGATGTTTTAACGGTGCAATATATAACCACTTCATTAAAACCCGGACTGATTGCGGTTACCAATGCCAATGTATGTGCGGGCAATCCTCCAGGCATAATTAAGAGTATTGAAGATGCCTCAGGATTTGGAACTGAAGGACATTACCAGTGGCAGCAAAAAACTTTGAGTGGAGTATATACTGATATACCAGGAGCACAGTCGAAAGATTACGCACCTGCTGCCATGACGCAAACCATGTATTTTAGAAGAGCCTTTGTGGATAAGTGCAGCGGTGCCTCCAGAACCGGCTACTCTAACGAAGTAATGATAAAAGCTACACCGGCAGCCATTTTATTACCAGGTTTAATTAATGCTCCTTTTATAACCTGTGCAGGTACCGCACCAGGTACAATCAAAAGTGTATTGGATGCATGTGGCAGTTGTAACTTAAAATACCAGTGGGAAGTAAATACCGGTTCTGGCTACACAGCAATCGCCGGTGCCGAAAGTGCGTCGTATACTCCGGGTGTAATTACAGCAAATACAAAATACAGAAGAAAAATAACCGATGGTACCGGTGCTACCGCTTATTCAAACGAAGTAGAAATACTGGTTTACCCTCCCATTTCTGCAGGTATAATTGGCAGCGATAGTCAAACTGTTTGTGCCGATGCCCTGCCTGCCCCAATTGGTTTGGTTACCGAGTGTCATTACACAGATGGTACGGTTAGTTATCAATGGCAATCCGCACCTTCACCTTCGGGTCCATGGACGGATATTGCAAATGCTGTAGCACCTGTTTACCAGCCAGGTTCTGCTTCGGTTACCTCTTATTACAGGCTAAGGGTTAGCAGTACTACCTGCAGTGCAGTTGTGTATACCAACACAGTAGTTATTATGGTAAATCCTCCATGTGTAACAACAATTTCTTCAAGCGCTTCTGGTTTTAGCAATTGTATACCGGTAAAACCTTTAACCTTATCGTACCCGGTATTACCATGCAATGCTGATTTTATTTACGAATGGGAATACTTTTCAATTGCAACAGGCACCTGGAAAGGAACAGGAATTGGAACCAATAACTTTGAAATCAACTCGTACTTCCATCCAAACGAAGCGGTAATTAAATGGAGATTGAAGATGACCAATGTAGTGTGCAACAGGGTAACCTACTCTAATACTTTACCTGTTTTACAATTTAATTGCAGGTTAATCACCCCGGTAATTTTCCCTAACCCTTCAACGGGCGGTATTATAACCATTAAAGCCAACGAAAATCAGCTTAAAGTTTCGGTGATGACCGTTGATGGTAAAAACGTAGATTTCAAAATCATTTCAAGTGCCCGTGGTTTAATGAGGCTGCAATACCCGGTATCCCTTCCTTCGGGTACTTATGTTATTCACATTTCAAATGTTGATGGCAGTTGGGTTGAAAAAATCCTGATAAAACATAAATAAACTTTCACTCCCAAAAAAATGCCGGGCAAATGTCCGGCATTTTTGTTTTAAATAGGTTGCTACACATTGGTGTTATTTTGTTGTAGCGCAACATTGATACACATCCGGGCATTGTTCCCGCTTTACGTTACAAGTCCTCACACGCTTTGCGTGTTGCGGGCTTTCCACTTCAATCGGGGCTAGGTTTTCAGCTGCTTAACTTTTATGAGCTATAAGATTTATCTGCTGCCATTACTTCATCAGTACAAGTGAGCCCCGCAGCCCATTGGCGTCAACTTAATAAAAATATCAGGCAGGCAAAAATCCCTACCTGATATGGGTTTTAGCTAAAATTTGATCGTAAAAAATCATGGTTAAAGCAGTAACCACAGAGGTCACAGAGGAAGAAGCACAAAGAAAAACTGGAGTTAGACTTTGTGTTCTCTGTGAAATATGCTTGTTTTCTCTGTGGTTAATTTTAGAGCTAAAGAATAGGAGAGCTATGCGGAAAAAGCTGCTATAAAAAGTTGCGGCACAAGTGAGTGACACAACAATGTTGCTATGAAATGCCAAAGCTTGAAACATAAAAAAATCCCGGCCTTCATAAAACCGGGACATTTAATTTAATTTATAATTCAGGAGAAGAAAATGGTAATCACTCCTTCATCATATCCTGTATAAGTTCAACAACATCTTCAGTATTTGGTTTGCTAAAATAATCTCCATCGCTGCCATAACTGGGGCGATGCTGCTGGCCGGTTAAGGTACGCGCAGCGGTATCCAGCCAGCGGTAACCGCCTTGCGCTTCAATTACCTTTGTAAGCATGTAAGCCGAAGCACCACCCGGTACATCTTCATCAATAAAAACAATCCGGCTGGTCTTTTTTAACGACTCAACAATCATATGATTAATATCGAAAGGCAACAGGGTTTGAACATCCACCACTTCGCAACTAATGCCCATTGTTTCAAGCGTTGTTACGGCTTCTAAAACTATTCTTAAAGTGGAGCCATACGAAACGATGGTTATATCTTCCCCTGCTTTCACAACTTCGGGTATGCCCAGTGGCACGGTGTACTCCAGCAAATTAGAGGGTAATTTTTCTTTTAAACGGTAACCATTCAGGCATTCAATCATTAAAGCGGGATCGTTACCCTGCAGTAAAGTATTGTACATTCCTATAGCCTGTACCATGTTTCGCGGAACGCAAACGTACATACCGCGCAGCGAGTTTATGATCATACCCATGGGTGAGCCACTATGCCAGATGCCTTCCAGGCGGTGGCCACGCGACCGTACAATTAATGGGCAACTCTGCTGACCTTTGGTTCTAAAATGCGTGGTACAAACATCATCGCTCAGCGGCTGGAGTCCGTACAATAAGTAATCCAGGTATTGGATTTCGGCAATAGGCCTCAATCCACGAAGGGCCATGCCTATACCCTGGCCTATAATGGTTAACTCGCGGATACCCGTATCAAAAACCCTGTTTTGACCATATTTTTGTTGCAACCCTGCGAGCCCCTGGTTTACATCACCTATATAACCAACATCCTCACCAAAAGCAAATACCCTTTCATCTTTTGCCAATAACTGATCAAAATACCTGTTCAGTATTTCGTAACCATTAATCATGGGCGCATCAAATAAAATATCAGGGGCAACCACCGGTACTTTTAAAGCAGATTTAGGGCCTTCGTTATATAAATGCGAATTGAATAATTCTTTATTTTCAGCTTTTAGTTGCTGGTAATAATTGCGAACCTCGTAGGCATCGGGGGCTAGTTGTAAGGCCTGGCGTAATACCTTCATCACATCGCGGCGCATGGGCTCGCGGCTGTGCGAAAGCTCCAATGCTGCCAACCTTACCTGACTGTTCACTTCGGCGTTGCTTACTACGACTTTATTTAATAATTCAACAGCAATGGAAACCTGCCCCTTAATTGGATTAATAAATTTTTCCCAGGCACGGGCCCTGCTGTCTCTTGCAAACTCTTTTGCTTCTTTTTCAATTTCAGATAACTCTTCTTCGCTTGCCAGTCCGTTGGCCAGTAGCCATTCTCTTAATTTTTTAACACCATCCCACTCTTTTTCCCACGCAAGCCTTTCGGTTGGTTTGTATCGCTCCTGGCTGCCACTGGTTGAGTGGCCTTGTGGCTGTGTTATTTCTTCAACATGAAAAATTGCCGGTACGTGGGTCACACGCATTTCATCAAGGGCAGCTTCAAAAACCTCGCACATACCTGCATAATCCCAACCCTTTACCTTATAAATATTAATTCCGTTTGTAAGCTCCGATTTCTGCATTCCTGATAATGCAGTGGAGATAGATCCTTTGGTAGTTTGATATTTTTTAGGAACAGAAATGCCATACCCATCATCCCAAACAAAAACTGCCAGGGGAATTTGTAAAACACCCGCAGCGTTAATGGCTTCCCAAAAATGCCCTTCGCTGGTGCTGGCATCACCTATAGTACAAAAACAAATCTCTTCACCATTATTGCTCAATTTATCAAATCCTTCTACCGCGCTACTGTTTCTAAATACCTTTGATGCAAATGCTAAACCCAAAGCCCGGGGCATTTGCCCGGCAGTGGGTGCAATATCACTACTAACATTTTTACGGTTTGCAAGGTCTAACCAATCACCTGCATCATCAACAAATCGTGTAGCAAAGTGCGAATTCATTTGCCGGCCAGCACTAAACGGATCATTATTTAAATCCGGATCAGCATATAATTGTGAAAAGAATTGTTCGATAGTGGCCATACCCGAAGCGAACATAAAAGTTTGATCCCTGTAATATCCCGCCCTAAAGTCGCCGGGTTTAAAAAATTTTGCCGCTGCAATCTGGGCTATCTCTTTACCATCTCCAAAAATTCCAAACTTTGCCTTACCCGTTAAAACCTCCCTGCGTGCAAGCAGGCTTGCTTCACGGCTTTCCATTGCCACTTTATAATCATTCAAAACCTCATTTCTAAAGCGGTCATACGACATCACCTCATCGGCTTCATCAATCATTATTTGAGAATTTTCCATTTGACAAAAATATTATTTTAAGGCCTACAAAAATTATTTTGTCCTTATCTACTAAATATGGCCCTTTGTACGTTAAAAATGACTAATCTAAAATTTAAAAAAACAATTCATTAATAAAAACTTAAAATAAAAATTACCTCCAATTTAGGCATAGTTATTTCGTTGTAGTTATTATAACTTTACCACATTAAAACGTTTCATTTTATGAAAAAATTCTCGCTTTTTTGCAGCAGCTTATTATTTGCGGCATTATTAAATGCTCAATCAACCGTTTCTGCAACTACTTCAGCAACTGCCCAGGCTACAGATATTACTAAAGTTTTGGAAATTAAAGAAACCAACCACGACTTTGGTAAAATACCCTATGGCAAGCCTGCTGAATACGATGTAACAATAAAAAATATCAGTTCAGATTCAATTAAAATTGAAAATGTAAAAGTGGGTTGTGGTTGTACAACACCAAAATATGAAGCTGGAAAAGCTTATGCTCCCGGCGAATCATTTAAAGTAACCCTTGGTTTTAATGGGTATACCGAAGGCCAGTTTACAAAATCAGCAGAAATATTTTTTAGCAACGGCCTTTCAAAGCAGGTTTTATTCTCAGGAGTTGGCTATAAAGTTCCCGATGCTGCTGCCCCAGCAAATGCTGCAGTTCAAAAAATGAAATCTAAATAAATTAAACTCAAACTTTAAATTGCATTTATAAAATCAGCAATTTTAATAATCCTGTTATGAAAAAATTATCTTTTTTACTTATTACTTTATTCGCTGTTTCCGGCGTGTTTGCACAAGCTAAAACGCTTGATTTTAAAGAAACTACCCACAGTTTTGGTAAAATCAAACAACATACCCCGGTAACTTATGTGT
>JBBSJX010000134.1:0-9722 GCA_038256825.1 Chitinophagales bacterium | reverse complement strand
TTGCTGCCGGATATTATTTTCAAGCCTTAATATTGTTTTGCTTAACTGCTGGCCATTTAACGAAGGAACAAACTGAACATCCAATGCAAGCAAAACTTCATCGGGTGCCAGGTGCATGGTTAAAGGCCTGCTTAAAGTGTGAACATCGCTATCGCTGTTAATAATTTCGTACACCTTTTCTACCATTAATGGCTGTGCACTTTCACCAATGAGCAGGTTGCGGCTTTCACGTACTAAAATTACCGCAACCACTGCCAGCAATATTCCAATAAGAATACTTGCAATACCGTCGGCTGTTGGCATATTATAATGGCTACCTATAAACACTCCTGCAAGTGCAATAAGCAAACCCAGTATGGCAGCTGTATCTTCATAAATTACTACGAACAATGTGGGGTCTTTACTAATGTGCAGTTTCTTAAAAAAACTTCCTTTTAAACCGGGCTCTTTATACAGCCTGTTAACTGCTATATACAAAGCAGCACCTTCAAATAATATAGCGCCACCCAATACCCAATAACTCCAGGCAAGATTTGTTAAAGCTTCCGGATGTTTGATGTGTTCAATTCCTTCGTATATAGACATACCACCACCCAGGCCAAAAATTAAAATAGCTACTATAAGCGACCAGAAATAAATTTCCTTCCCATGACCAAAGGGGTGTGAATGGTCTGCCGGCTTTTTACTACGGCTGATACCCAGTAATAAAAGTAGTTGGTTACCCGAGTCCACTGTGCTGTGAATACCTTCTGAAATCATTGCCGAGCTTCCTGTAAAAAAAGCCGCAACAAACTTCATTATGGCAATAATTACATTGGCCCCCAAGGCTCCATATATTGATACTTTTGAATGTGCCACTATATAAAGTTTAATAAATTAAAATTGTGTTGTTGCCTATATCAAAAAAATACAGTCTTATTCAATAATAAAGCCAGCACTTATTTTTAAAATTATACGGTTAAAAAGTAAGAAGATTTTATGGTACCAGCTTTAAAGCTATGTGCAGCTTTACTTGCGTCGCACTCTTGTACTGCAATAATATCCGCAACATTTTTTATGTAAAAATTTAACCACTATTAAAATATTAAAGAAACACGCTATTACTACCCGCTCCTTTACATTATATGGTACAAGAGAAGGAACCGCCAGCAGTCGGTCAGGCTTCAACAATATTGATTATTACTTAACTGCCCGTCACAAAAAAAATATTACATCTCCTTTAATTCAGCAACCACTTTTGATATGCTCGATTTTGCATCGCCAAACAGCATCAGGCAATTGGGATAGCCAAACAATTCATTTTCTATACCGGCATAACCCGCATTCATACTTCTTTTACAAACTATAACGGTCCGGGCTTTATCGGCATTTAAAATAGGCATCCCATAAATAGGGCTTTGCGGATTGGTGCGTGCAGCGGGGTTTACCACATCATTTGCACCAATAATCAGGGCAATGTCGGTATTAGAAAACTCGTCGTTAATATTATCCATTTCAACCAGTTTGTCGTAGGGAATATTTGCTTCGGCAAGCAATACATTCATATGTCCCGGCATACGGCCTGCAACGGGATGGATGGCAAACTTTACACCGATACCTTTCTTTTCCAGCAAATCGGTCAGCTCCCTTACTACGTGCTGCGCCTGGGCCACCGCCATACCATAACCCGGAACAATTATAACCGACGAAACCGAATCAAACAACATAGCGCTTTCCTCAACACCAACTTCTTTCACAACAATTTCCGACCCACCGGTATCCGGCGCACTTGTACTGGTTTGGCCAAAGCCTCCTAATAAAACACTGGTTAAGGAACGGTTCATTGCCTTACACATAATTTGCGTAAGTATAATTCCCGAAGCACCCACCAGGGCACCTGCAATAATTAATACCTGGTTGTTTAATACAAAACCGGTAGCACAGGCAGCTATGCCACTATAAGAATTTAATAAGGATATTACTACCGGCATATCCGCACCACCAATGGGTATTACGGTTAATATTCCTAATACAAGGGATAGTAATAAAACGCCCATCATCCATAATTCAAAATTTGGGTTAATAACCACCAGAACGGATAATATTAAACTACCCACAAACAACATAGCGTTTAATGGGTGTTGTCCTTTAAATGTTATAGACCTACCATTAATAATACCTTTTAATTTTCCAAAAGCCACTAACGAACCGGTTAATGTAACCGACCCTATGATTACACTAATAACCACTGTAATGGCCACCACGTTTTCCATAGTTGCATTGGCATCGTGTGCCTGCCGCCAATATTCGGATGTGGCAACCAACACAGAGGCAGCACCACCAAAGCCATTAAACAAGGCTACCATTTCGGGCATGGAAGTCATCTCCACCTTTTGGGCTACATAGGTTCCAATGGCAGAGCCAATAACAATGGTTATAAATATTTCGGTAAAATCCAATACCTGTTTATCGAGTAAGGTTGCTACAATTGCCACCAGCATGGCCACAGCCGAAAGCGTATTACCCTTACGTGCAGTGGCTGTTTTGCCCAGCATTTTTATTCCTATAATAAACAACACCGAAGCTACCAGGTAGGCAATTTTAATCAGAAGGTCTCTGTCCATTCGTACTATTTTTTCTTTTTAAACATTTTCAACATACGGTCGGTAACAACATAACCACCCACCACATTTAACGTTGCCAGCAACAAAGCGGCAACCCCTAAAATTTTACTTACCGACCACAAGCTGGGTCCGGCTGCAACAATAGCGCCTACAATGGTAATTCCCGAAATGGCATTGGAGCCCGACATTAAAGGAGTGTGTAAGGTTGGAGGTACCTTGGCAATAAGCTCAAAGCCTACAAAGCTGGCTAATACCAGTACATATAACAGTACTAACAGGTTTTCTGCATTCATGATTTTTTATTTAAAATTTCTTTGGTGAACTCGTTTACCAATTGGCCCTTGTGGGTAATTAAGGAACCTTTGGTAATTTCTTCATCCAGCTCCCATTTAAAACCATCTTTGGTAGCCAGGTGTAACAATAAGGTGCTGATGTTTTTCGCATACAATTCACTGGCGTTAGTTGAAACCATGCCCGGAAGGTTAGCCTCGCCAATAATGGTTACGCCATGTTTTTGTACTGTTGTATTAAACTCGCTTAAAGCACAATTACCTCCTGATTCAACAGCCATATCAACTATAACGGAACCAGGCTTCATACTTTCCACCATTTGGGAACTAACCAATACAGGCGCTTTTTTACCAATAACCAATGCAGTCGTAATAACAATATCCGCTTCGGTAATATGTTTTGTAATCAGTTCTTTTTGTTTCTGCAGGTATTCGGCTGATACTTCTTTTGCATAACCGCCTTCGGTTTTTACACCTTCGGCCTGTACTTCTAAAAATCTTCCACCCAGCGATTCTACCTGTTCTTTTGTCTCGGCCCGTACATCGGTCACTTCCACTACTGCTCCTAAACGTTTGGCGGTAGCAACGGCCTGTAAACCGGCAACACCCGCACCAAAAATTAAAACCTTTGCCGGGGTAATGGTTCCTGCTGCAGTCATCATTAAAGGAAAAATTTTACCTAAAGCATTAGCACCAAGTAGCACTGCTTTATAACCTCCCAGGTTGGCCTGCGAACTTAAAGCATCCATTTTTTGGGCACGGGATATACGGGGAACCGCATCCATTGCAAATGCAGAAATGTTTTTTGAAATACAAACCTCTACCAGGTCAGGAACTGTGTAAGCATATAAAAAGCTGATGAATGCAGCTCCATCCTTCATAAGATTTAATTCGTCAATGGTAGGAGCATTAACTTTTAAAAGTATATCTGCACTTTGAAGCAATGCTGCCTTATCAACCACTATTTCGGCACCGGCATTTTCATACACTATGTCGTAAAAACCTGAGGCAATACCGGCGCCCGATTCAATCGCACAATTAAAGCCCGTCTTTACTAAACTTTTAATTACATCAGGAGAAAGCGCTACCCTTTTTTCAGGTACTTTAACCTCTTTTAAAACAGCTATTTTCAAGTTTATTTATTTATAAGTTCATAACTAATCTTTCAGATGCATTCAATATAAGTTAGAAACAGCAATTAAAAAAGATATAAATGGATTGCACATATCATAAGGCATTTATTACAATTATGCTATTCTAACTTTATGGGCCTGTTAAAACCTACGCACATTATCTACAAAAACCTGTTTTACCATTCGGTTGCTTGAAATGATGTCGTAAAATTGTTTGATATAGTTGAGCATATCGTCGCGGGATTGACTTTTTAAAAATTCAAAGTTTTTTATCGTATAGAAAAGTGATTCCTCCTTTTCTTTAAAATTTTCAACCAATGGTTTTACTTCTTCAATTGACCTTCCATAGCCCCTGTATAACCTTTCACGAACCGAAGATATACCCAGTTCTTCGCGGGGTACGGCATAGGGAGCATTTACAATACCGGCATAATCAAAATCGTAAGGGATTACATAAGGCAATTGCAACGTATCGTTTTTAGGAACCATTAATTTAACATTATGCCGATTGGGAATAGAAAAATCGGTATTGCCTATCATATATTGAAATATTGAAACAAAGGTGATTTGCTGGCGATTTGTAGCCTCCGATTTAACAACTGTGTGATTTTTTTCGATGCAATTATTTCGTTCGGCTACATCATCCATATCTTCTATTAAAAATGCATATTGCGAATAGGGCTTCATTTTACTTTGACTATCAGCATAAGTAACATGTAACAACCGCACCCTGAAACTCATAATGGAAAGCTGGTTGTATAATTTGTAAACAAGGTATTCTTTCAACAATAATACTTCATCGCCCCTGCCGCTATTACAGCCGCCTACTAATTTCAGTTTTTTTAATTTAGATAAACGGGGCGATTGCGGAGATTTAAAATTCAACATAAGCGAAGCAATATCACAATAGGTTTTACGATATACGCCACGGGTTTGAACTGAAATTTGCTCATTTATTACGAGGGTATCGCTGAACTTCATTTGTATTTTAGCCGGTTGCCACGTAGGTTCTTCTTTAGCTCTTCTTAATTTTTTTATATCGGTTGTAAGGGTAACCTCTACCACATTGTCATCCAAAAAAAACAAGTTACGGTCTATGGCTTTGGATTGAGAAAAGGAAGGAATGGATGTAAAAAAAAGTAAAAGAATAAAATTGACTTTTATCAATTGCCAGAATTTTGTGTTTGGTTGCAACAAAAACATAAGATTTTTTTATACGTAAACTTAACGAACACCTGTGTAAAAACAACTACATTAAATTATAATTATCAGCATCTATTACCGGGACAAGATTTATTTTAATAATAGAAAAACAAAGAGGAAAACGATGCATAAAATTATGCGGTACAAGTGAGTGACACAACCGGAGCCGATATGAAAACAAGTTGCTGGAAACAAAATAAAAAATAGGTTCTGCAAACAGGGGTTTACAGAACCTAAATATCAATTATACAATGTTACTTTATTACTTCTTCTATTACATCGCCAACAGATCCGTTGGGCATTTGTATATGTAATAACGCCGCCAGTGTTGAGGCGATATCCGTCATATAGGTTTCGCGGTTTGTTTTACCCTGCTTAATCCCCCAGCCATACCATACTAAAGGTATATGAGCATCGTAAGGATTCCACAAACCATGGGATGTGCCTACTGTTGCCAAACCTTCGAGCCACTGTGGTTGCAGTATTACCTGTATCTGGCCCGACCGCGTTGGATAATACCCATTATTTAGCATGGTACGCACCTTTGCATTTAACGGTACCGTTTGTATTTCGTCCACATCAAAAGCGCGGGCAATACCTGGTTGTTTTACCAGGTAATCTACTATGGTATTCTTAATTTCTTTGGTGTTAAGCGAGGCAGAAGCTATAACCGGAAGATTTAAATGCAAACGTGCATTGGCTACCTCCAATACTAATTTATCCTGGCCATATTTTTTCTTCAGGTTCGTGTTCAAGGTATCAATGATAGCAGCGAAATTAATTTTGCCTGAAGGAATTTTATTATCCTTTGCAAAGGTTGACACATGGGCTACACCATGATCGGCCGACATGAAAACAGTATACTGTCCTTTGCCCACTTTTGTATCTAAGAAGTCAAAAAACTTACCTAACTCTTTATCTAACCTCAGGTAAACATCTTCTACTTCAATTGAGTTGGGGCCATAAGCATGTCCAACATAATCGGGAGAAGAAAAACTTACCGCAAGAAAATCGGTAATGGCATCGGCACCCAGTTGCTCGTTAATAACGGCCTCTTTAGCCATATCGGCCGTAAGTGTATTACCAAATGGTGTTGAAGATATTGCTCCATAATTAGTACCCACAAACTTGGTTAGATTATAAGGAAAGCCTATCATATCTGCACCAAAGGGTTTTCCCTCGTACATATTAATATCGGCGGTGCTTTGGGTATAAGTGTTGATGGGATACAGGGTATTCCAGCCTCCTTTATAAAAATCATCCACCCGTTTTTTTGAATTGAATGCCGTTACCCAAGCAGGCAATGCATTCATGTAAAAAGTACTGGTAATCCAATCCCCGGTTTTACTATCGTACCAATAGGCGGCATCGGCAGTATGGCCTGCCGGCAAAATACTGCCCCGATCTTTTATAGCAATACCCACCACTTTACTTTTAAAATTTGTTGCCAGTTTAAGCTCATCGCAAATAGTGTTGGTAACCATATTGCGCGGGCTTTGCAGGCCTGCAGTGGTATTACTACCCACAGTGGTTACGGAGGCATCTTCGGTGCAATAAACCGATTTATTTAAGAGGTTATCGTACCAGAAATTACCGGCAATTCCATTTATAGCGGGAACAGATCCCGTGTAAATACTGGCATGTCCACAAGCTGTTACTGTAGGGGAATAAGGAATAAATGTGTTTTCGCATGTAAACCCCTGGCCAAGCATCCGCTTAAAACCACCATTGGCAGCATAGCGGTCGTAATAACGGTATAAATAATCCCAACGCATTTGGTCAACCACAATACCTACCACCAGTTTAGGACGTTGAACGCCCTGTGCAGAAGAATTAAAACTGATAACAAAGGTTAGCAGAACGATCATCAATTTTTGCATGCTGTATACTTTTGTAACAAATGTAAGGATTGCATCCGCACCACTTTCAATATTGGTTTAATGTAGATGTTAAATACTACCTTCTATGGGTGTATTTTCTAATTCGTTTTCATTCATTATCATTTTTTTCTCGATTCCTAACATGCCGTAATGAATGATGAATGGAATGGTTAAGGGTATAAAACGGGAAATAACAGGGAACCCAAACGATACCAGGAAAGAAAATAAAAACACGATTGGAAGAATTAAACTTCGGTACAAACCCAGTTTAACCCTGAAGGGAGAAATATAATGCGTTAAAAAATGCCGTTTGGGATTGGCAACATACATCCACAATAAACAATTAAAAAGCCCCGTAACACAAATGTTTATAACATACACCAGGTATGGGATCTGGAGGTTTAAATCGGAACTATACTGGCCAAGCAAACCCGAGCTAAAAGGCAGCAGCGCCACACTAAATAAAAAGCAAAGGTTTAACCATATTAACTGAGTGTCGTATTTAATAACATACCCAAATATGCGGTGATGCACCGACCAATAATGACCTATTATGCCAAAGCTAATGGCAAGGCCCAGAAATTTTAAACCCATCCCCATAATGTTCTTCCAAAGAAAAGCGTCCGTAATAATAGCTGTAGAATTGGGTGTAGTAAGTTTGAGGTCCATCACCATTAAAGTGATACATATAGCAAAAACGCCATCACTAAAAAATAAAAATCTTTCAAACTGAAAGTTTAACCTCGACTCATGATATTTTGGTGCCTGCATTTTATACGTGCTGCATTTAAAAAATCCGTGAATTACTTTAAATTACTTTTTGTTCAAGGTATTATTTGAGGCCAGGCTTATTGCTACTATTAAACATTCTTGCGTCGCACACTTGTACTGTTGTTCGTACTGCAGCAATTTCAAAACTATTACATCCTTCTGCTGTTAAAAACATAAGATAAGAAAAAAGGAAATGAGAGATCGCCAAAGATTGATTTATGAACCAAAATATATTCATTTTGCGTGGCTGTTTTTTCAAAAAAAATTACAGAAACTTCTTCTCAGCCCATAAAAAAGCCAGACCAAATAACAAAAACATAAAGAACCATATTTTAGGAAATTCTACCGCTACGTCAGTGGTATTCACTGTTTCCTTTTGTTGCTTTAACCTATGCTTTAATTCATACAACTTTGTAGCGGATGTTTTTGCGAAGGCACGCACAACTGCATAATCCATTTCATTATAGGCATACCACCAATACGTTGATCCGTCCGTATTAATGGAAGGCTGCCAGCCACTTTTAACCGGCCAATAAACAACGCTCCATTTAAATGGCAACCTGTTGTGCTGCTGTAAATAAACCATTGTATTACCAATTGCAGGCGGGGGCATGGTGTTATCATTAGTTTCCAATTGTATATTAACTGCTTCATTTTGCCTGGGAAGCATGGGGGTAATCGTCCACTTATAGCTGGCTGAATTTATTTTAGAAACATGATTGAGCAAAATGGACCAAAATTGCTGGTAGCCCTCGTTGTTGCCTGCCAGTTTCCATTGATAGGTTTGGGCTAATGATGTTACCACAATCTTTCCACTGCCATAAAGTGAACTATTTACCACCACCTGACCATTGCCATCAAAAACTATCGGTTGGTTACCTTGCTGGTTGCGAAAGTAAAATGATGCCTGACTTTTAAGCACCGGAAATGGTTGGCTACTATTTTTAAGCTGTAAAGTGGTCTCCTTTTGATTTTGAAAGGGCTTTGAAAAAACAGGAAATAATTTTGCATAAAAAGCTGATTTTCCCAGGTTACTATCAGCCCTGATAATTAGCCCTCCACCTTCACGATCAACAAAATTCCGCAAGGCACTTTGCTCCAGTTTGTTTAACGAGGCATAAGCGCCATCATCTGCAATTACAACATCAAACTTTGCCAATAGTGCAGCATTCACCTGGTTTAACGCATAGGAAGTTGTATTAAGAAATTCCCTGGCATATTTACCCTGGCTGATGGTGGTTCGTGTTGCAATTTCATACCCCTTTTCTCCTATCCATGTTTTTAAAAACTTATTTTCAAAATCGGGGGCATCGGCAAGTAATAAAATTTTAATAGGCTGTGTGGGCAAAACAAATAATGGCACCGGTTCATTAAAAATGGTATCCTTTCCAATTAAACCTATTACTGAATAAACAGCCTGCCCGGTATGTTTTGGTAAGGCGTCCAATTGAAAAAATGAAGTGTCCTTTGTTTTCACTAAAACTGAATCCAGGTTGGTATTAAAACCATTTAAAAGAATTTTTATGGTTTTACCTGAAGCATTGATAAACTGTGCCTGCACATTTAACCGATCACCTGAATAAATGGTTTGCTGCCACGATATATTCGATATTCCTGTAGATATTACAGAATCATGATAAATAATGGCATGCCCTTGCAGGGTTTTCAATTCCTCCATTTCAAGCCCTTCGCCAAAAATGTGGATGTCGCCAATCTTATTAAATTCATTTTCCAAACTATTGAAAACGGTCACTTTGCTTGAAACAAAAGACAACGATCTTTTTAAATTATCATCTGAAGCATAAATTGCTGTACCCCTATTAAAATTCAGAAACCGGTTTA
>JBBSJX010000133.1:0-9762 GCA_038256825.1 Chitinophagales bacterium | reverse complement strand
ACCTGTATCACCTCAAAAGCAGATTGCTGAGTCGTTCATTCGAGTAATGAGGTTCCTGCACACATAAGGCATTATTATATTTTGGGTTCGGATTTAGATCGGGTCAACACATTATTTTTTAAAGAAAGGAAATTAAAGTGAGGCAAATTAACAATCCCAAAAAAAAGAGGACCATGAAGCAACACGCTCCATGGTCCTCTTTTTAAGTTAGCCACTATTAGCTTAATAGCCTGCGTTTTGAGTAAGATTTTTATTGGCATTCATTTCCCTGAAAGGTATCGGGAAAATAAGCCGGTTATCGTTCCATTGCCTGCCATCTACAGTTCTTTTAAATCGTCGGGCATCATGCAAGCCAAAACCTTCAAAGGCCAGCTCTCGACGGCGTTCCATGTAAATCTCATCGAGCGAAGGCGCAATTACACTGGCCACTATTCCGGCGCGAACCCGTAGACGGTTAATGTCATTCAGCGGTGTATCACCTACCGAAGTATTTAAACGGGTGTTCGCTTCAGCACGGGTCAGGTACAACTCAGCCAGGCGAATAACTTTTACATTTTTGTACAGGTCGCGCCATTTAGTAGTGCGGTTAGCCCCGTACTTGGTGTAAAAAGCAGTGTTAAAGTTAGTGGTGGCACCCGGGTTAGCAGTTGATGATCTTCTTACATCGTTTGATAAATACAAGCCAATGTGAGACGGATCTATCTCAATGTCACCATCTCTTGCTCCAAAAATATCAACGGAGTAAAATAATTGCAGATTATTGGAGCCATCCTGGTCGCTTACCTGTATGGCAAAAAGGTCTTCTGCTGTATTGGCTGCCTGGTTAAAGTTGTCCATAAAGTTGGGCAATAACGATTTGCCGGTGGCATTGATGATAGCGCTGCTAGCCGCATCGCGGGCGCCTGCATAATCTGCTTTTTGCAGGTACACTCTCGATAGCATAGCCGCCGCAGCCGATTTGGTAGCATACACTCCATTGGTTTTGGGTAGTAGGTTTTCAGCTTCCTTTAAATCGGCTATCACGGCATCGTACACTGCCTGCACGGTGTTGCGGGCAGGTGTAGTTATATCTGTTACTCCATTTACAGCTTGTGTTACTACAGGTATGCCGGGGTTGCTGGCCGCGCTACCGTCCGTGTAGTCTTTTGCATAAAAACGCACCAGTTCAAAATGCATGGCACCGCGTATAAAAAGTGCTTCACCTTTTACTCGGTCTTTTGCTGCTGCACTACTGGTCACTTTGTCTACATTGGCCAGCACAAGGTTGGCAATGTTTATAGCACGGTACCCTGCCGTCCAGGTATTGGCCATAAGCGGGTTGGTGGTTAGTAAAGATTTGCCCCAGACCTCGCGGTAAGTATTAAATGTTCCTACCCAACTCAATTCGCCGTCGCTGGCAGCAAGGTCGGCAAACATCTGGGCATTTCCGCCATACATATTAGAGGAGCTCATGGCATCGTAGCCGCCCTGCAAAGTTTTGTTGATGTTGGCCTCATTAGCAATGGCCTCAGCCGGTGGTAAGCCCTGCGGGTCAATAAGCTCTATCTGTTTATTGCAGGCTGTGGTAAATAAAGCAGCGCTGATCAATAAGGCTGCTGTTATATTTTTTATTGTCATAATAATTTTTTTTGTTGTTACGAACTACAGGAAAATCACTAAAAGCCAAGATTTAAACCAAACACAATAGATTTTATTTGAGGTGCAGCATAAAAATCTCCACCCTGGTTTATGTTGCCCGCTCTGTAGTCTGTATTTACTTCGGGGTCCCACCCTGTATATTTTGTAAAGGTGGCCAGGTTAACTGCCGTAGCGTAAATTCTTGCAGTGCTGATTTTTGCTTTGGCTAACATCCTTGCCGGTATATTGTAAGCCAGGGTAATGTTCTTTAAACGAACATAAGAACCGCTTTGAATGTGTTGCGATGAAACGCTGGGCGAGGCAAAATCACCAAACCGGTTTAGCCTGGCTTCCGGTACTACCGTTACATCACCTGGTTTTTGCCAGCGCTTAAGCTGGTCGCGGGTTTGGTTATCAAACCAATCAGCGCTCGAGCTCATGAACCCTGCCGCACCGTTAATAATATCGTATCCAAACACCCCCTGAAACAATACATTCAACTCAATGCCTTTGTACGAAAAATTGTTTCCAAACCCACCAAACCATTTGGCGTTTGGATCGCCTACCACAAAGTTCCCGGCTTCATTATAGTTGTTGGTTGTTGTTTTGTCATCCTGCTTGTAGAACAGCGGATCTCCGTTTTGCGGATCAACACCGGCATATTTAGGACCGTAAAACACCCCAATAGACTGGCCCACCATTAAGGCGTTCATGTACCTTCCATCGTTAAAGGAAAGGGTGTCCTGTGCGCCATCAATCACCAGTACTTTGTTGTTGTTGCGCGAAATGTTGAAACTGGAAGTCCACTTAAAGTTCTTGTTGTTTACGTTTGTACTATTAAGGCTAAACTCAATACCCTTGTTTTCAATCTCGCCTACGTTGGTTATAAAGGTGCTGTAGCCAGAGGTGGCAGGCACAGGCAAGTTGAATATGAAACCGCGACCGCCGCCTGCAGACTTCTTGCGGTATACATCTATCTCACCGGTAAGCCTGTCTTTAAACAAACCAAATTCAAGCCCTATATCCGTTTGATTGCTGGTTTCCCAGGTTAGGTCAAAGTTGCCCAATCTACCGGGCACCAATACGGCCTGCCCTGAATATTTGCCTGCTACATACGCTGGTTGTGCAGTATAGTTACCAAAGCCAAGGGCATTACCCAACTGACCATAACTTCCGCGCAACTTTAAAAAGCTTAAGGTATTGCTGCCAGCCATAAAATTTTCTTCACTTATAATCCAACCGGCAGATGCTGCCGGGAAGAAACCATACCGCTTGCTGCTTCCAAATACTGATGAACCATCGTAACGGCCGCTTACTCCCAACAGGTAGCGTTTTTTAAATTTATAGTTTACCCGGCCAAAGTAAGAGGCCAGCGCAAACTCACTTAACGAAGAACTACCGCCGGTAATTTTGGCTGCATTTACCAAACCCCGCAGGTCATTACCCGGAAACTGCTCGCCGGTAGTGCTGGTGGTGCGGCCTACAGATTTTTCGAAAGAAAAACCTGCAGTACCCTGCAATTCATGATCGTCACCCAACTCGGTGGAATAGTTAAAAAAGTTATTAGTGGTATACCGCTCATTTTTAAAATAAGCACTTGAGCCATAGCCATTGGTTGACCTGCCCAAAAGGGTACTGGAACCATGGAAGCGCTCGTCGTTTTGGTTTTGTATATCCAAACCGAATTCCGTACGGAAGTACAAATTCTTTAAGAAGTTGAACTGGCCGTACACTGCGGCAATGTTGCGGTAGCTGTATGATCTGTAGTCCGATCCTTCTTTTTCTAAAAGGGGGTTGTAATAAGTGGTGGTTGGCGTACTGTAAAGCGCTCCTGTTTGGTTTCTCACCGGGGTAATAGGTGCAAGGGCTACAATTTGCATAGGGGTATAAAATTCATTGTCGTCGGCCACGCGTTTGGTATTGGTGCGGGCAAGCGACATATTAACTCCTACACGTAGTTTGGAAGTAAGTTCCTGGTCCAGGTTCATTCTGCCGGAGATACGATCGAAATTGTTGCCAAATAAAATACCATCCTGGCTGTTGTACGATCCTGAAATGTAAAACCTTGTTTTTTCATTTCCACCAGAGGCAGACACGTCTATGGCGCCTACTTTAGCCTCCTGGAAAGCAAGGTCTTCCCAGTTGGTATTTGTTTCTAATTTTTTCCAGTCGCTAAAACCACTGTAGCGGGTAAAACGGCCCTCCACCCAAGTGTTCATATCGTTGATAGCAGCTTGCTCAGATGCATAGCCGCGCCAGTTGCCTGCACGGTTGTAATGGTATTTGGCCGTGTTGGTAGCCGCTTCTCTAAACAGCTCTAAATACTCCGCTGAATTCAAAAACTCTCTTTTGTTGGTAGGGTCGTTGGTACCATATTGCGTACCAACCGTAAATACCGGCTTGCCTGAGCGGCCTTTTTTGGTGGTAATTAATATAACACCGTTTGCTGCCCTACTACCATAAATAGCGGTGGCAGCGGCGTCCTTTAATATGTCAAAAGATTCTACATCGTTAAAGTTGAGGTCTGCCAGTGCATTGCCCGAAAGGCTTCCGGTGCTTATTGGTATACCATCCACTACATACAACGGGGAATTGGAGGCGTTTACTGAACCTTGTCCACGTATCCTCACCTTTACACCCTCGCCCACTTTACCATTGTTCGATTCTATAAACACTCCGGCAGCCCTACCCTGTAGCGCCTGGTTAAAGTTAGGCACGGGAGTATTTGCTATTTCTGCACCCTTAACTTTTACTACACTGGAGGTAAGTTCCTTTTTTGATGCTTGACCATAGCCCACCACAACAATCTCACTAAGTGAGTTGTCGCCGGGTTGTAGCCTTATTACCTGGTTACTGCCGGCAGCCTCTACCTCAAAGGTTCGAAAGCCAACATAACTAATTACCAGGGTTGACCTGGCCGGAGCGCTCAATGTATATGCGCCACTCTCATCAGTAGCAGTGGCTATTGATGTATTTTTTACCGCTACAGTAGCCCCTGCCACAGGTGTTCCATCTATCTGGCTCAATACCCTTCCTGAAAGACGGGTTTGTGCAGATAAACAGTTCACCAGCACCAGGCAAGAGAGCAGCATACATAATTTTAAGGATCTCATTTTTTTTGGTTTGGTTATTAATGGTTTGTTAATGTGAGACACAACAATTTATGGCTTTGCTGCATTTCTAATTGCAGATTGGCCATATAAAATTATTTTTCACCAATTGCAGTTATTGTTTCACCAGCAAGTAAAATAACCATGAAAATTTTGATGAATAATATTAACAGGGACAAACTCCTATTCTAATATAGCCAATGTGCCCCTGATTTTTCTGCTTATAATAACTTAAACTCAGTGGCAGGTATGCAGGGTGGGGCTTCTTTTACTGAATAATGTATCAACATCCCCGAAATTTACAAGTACTTCTCCCCTTGTTATAGAAAATCTACTGATTGCGAAAAGTTTTATTTGCGTTCAGATATATTGCCTGTAAGAATTAACGATGGTGTGGTCAAAAATAATTGATACATTTTACACCTGGGAACGTGCAATACATATAACTATATCAACTGTGGCACAAATAATTTAATATACTATGAGCATATCATTTCTTGTTTTCGTTGCTGCCTGTAAAAATGGTTTGTGCAATTGCTAGTGCCTGTTCAGGGTTGTGGGTCGAAAGCTTTTCCCTGCGTTGTTGTTCTGGTTCTTATTAAATTTTGTATGCTCAGAACATGTTACCTGGTAGTATAAATGGTGTAGTGTACATTCCAAATTTTCGCTACTTTTTGGTTGTCGGCACAAGTAACTTTGTGCAGCTCCGGTTGTGTCACTCACTTGTACTGTATCTTTTTAAGTCGGCTTTTCTTACGTAGTTTTCACCAATCACTCTGCGACAATTTGAATGTACCCATGGTATATAATTCGCAGTCTAAAAATGCCGGTAATAGCAATGCTGTAAAAGAGTGCTACCTCGCAAGTGTGATGGGCAAAAGCCTTATCTGTGCTTAATTGCCTGGTACCAAAAAAATATCCATTCTTATTCATTTCAACTACACGCTAATCAACCACCTTTGTTCTTCTTTTTTACATACCAATAAAACTTCAGTTTAGCCAACAGCAAATGATCGCTGCAAAATTCTACCAATAACCAAACACACCTTTTACAATCATCCACATTGGGGGAAGCCTATTGTCGAAAACAGAAAACAATTCATTTTTTTTAAAGACAGGCAACCGATGTTACCATCAACCGTATGTAATTAATAATAAGCAACCACTAAAACTAAAATAAAATGAAAAGACATTTACTCCTGCCTGTCCTATTATTGTTAATAGGTACGGCCAATGCTACCATCCACGAGGTTCAGGTTTCTAATTTTCAATTCAACCCTTCGAACCTGCCCAATGTTGTAGTTGGAGATGTTGTGCGGTGGGTATGGGTTTCCGGTTTTCACACCACAACCAACGATCCGGGCTCGCAGCAAGGTAATGTTTTACCAGCCGGTGCTGCTCCCTGGAATAGTAATATCAGTTCCAGCACCCCCACCTTTGAATATACTGTTACTGTTGCCGGCATTTACAACTATTGGTGTATACCGCATGCACCAAGTATGGCAGGTAGTTTTACAGCCACCAATGCGCTACCTGTAAAGTTGTCGGCCTTCAATGTACAGGCCCGCAATGGCGCTGCCCTTTTAAAATGGACCACATTAAGCGAACAGAATACAAGCTATTTTTCGGTAAGGCGCAGCCTGAATGGAACGAGCTTTACAGAGATTGGAAGGGTGCCTGCAAAAGGCAATTCAACAAGCGAAACACCGTACGAGTTTACTGAAATAAATTCAGGCAAACAGTCTTATTATTATTACAACCTTGAGGTAGTGGACAACAATGGACGACGCGAATTTTCGGAAACCAAAATGTTGAAAATTCCACAGCGCAATCCAAAATTGATTGTAAGTTTAAGTCCTAATCCTGTAAGCCGGACAGGTCATCTAATGCTAACGTTTAATGCAGACAAAGAAGGTAGCATGGATGTGCAGGTAATAAATACCAACGGGCAAGGTGTTATTAGTACAAAAATGCAGGCATACAAAGGGGTAAATAACGGACACGTTCATTTGGGTGACCTTGCTCCTGGCACATATATTATTAATTTTCGGTTACACGGCGTTAAGGAAGCGCATACCGTAGTACTAAGCAGATAAATTAGTGAAAAGGTAGATAGATGATAGCCAAAAAGTGCCATACCAGTACCACTTTAAAAAATACTACACCATAAACAACCGCTGAACCAGCTTGGACCCTTTGCACACGATAATGGAAGGTTGTTTGATAAACGACCAAAAGTGCCAGAAGAGCCTGTATGAAAAATACTTTGGCTTTTGCCTGAAAATTGTTTTCAGGTACATATACCGGTACGAAAACGCAGTTGATGTAGTAAACGATGGTTTCGTAAAAATTTTCAGAAATTTTAAAAAGTTTGAGCGGGGTGAAAGCGAACACCTCGAAAAAATTTGGATGGGATGGATTAAGCGCATCATGATTAATACGGCCATTGATGAATTGAGGCGAAATAAAATGATGCCTGAAATTGGCGACCTTCCGAACTATGTTTGGGAACAACAGGATAAAAGCCAAAGTGCCGATCAGACCATTTTGTACAAGGAACTGATAAATCATGTAAAAAAACTGCCGCCCTCGTACCGGGTTGTATTTAACATGTACGTGATCGACGGATTTTCGCACCCTGAAATTGCACAGCAATTAGGCATATCAACCGGCTCATCAAAATCCAGCTTGTTCAAAGCAAAAACACACTTAAAAAATTTAATCAACAAAGATTTTCAGCAAGCAGATATATGCAGTCTTTAGACGACGATATGGAAGATTTATTCAGGAGGGCGGGGGAGGACTACCCATTAAAAACTGACGGATCGAACTGGCAAAAAGTTCAGCAGGCACTAAATGCCACCGATGGTGATACCCCGGCCACTAAGAAACACGACTACAGGGCTTTTTGGCTGCTGTTATTACTTCCATTCGCTTTTATTTGTGGCAGGTATACGGGTACGAATTCGTCGGCTGATAAAACAGTTGAGGTGGAAAAAAATAGTAGCGGTCATGCAGGTAAAGAGGCCGTGGTTACATCAAAAAACAAAGCGGGAATTACCATTATCAATAAGGGAAACGCCTCTACTTTTCAGCCGAACGCCTACCTGCCAAAATCGGCTGATGCAAGCGGCAGCAGATCAAAGGATAATGAACACCCAACGGCTACCATTGAACAAGCGCCAAACGAAACAAATAAAATTGGCCCTTTTTTAGAGAATGAGCGGCCCAAAAAAGGAGCGGGGCTTTTAGCCGGCGAACCTTCCAGAGTTGTTGCCAAAATGGATTTGCTACAACCTGGTGCATCACCAGGAAGGGCATCGAATGAACAAGTCGCCAATGACATAGGTACCGACAAAAGAGTAGCTACTGAGGTGCTGAAAGTAGACACTGCTGCAACAACACCATTGCCTCAGACGCCTAAAATTGTAGCAGAAAACCCGGCTGGCAAGGTTGCTAAAGCCAACAAAAAAGAGCCGGGTAAAAAGGGATGGTATTATGGTTTGACGGTGGCTCCTGATATAAGC
The DNA here is from genome assembly GCA_038256825.1 of Chitinophagales bacterium. GTDB lineage: Bacteria > Bacteroidota > Bacteroidia > Chitinophagales > Chitinophagaceae > Segetibacter. The sequence goes on along the minus strand of JBBSJX010000133.1, from coordinate 1,508 downwards.
ACAGTTAAGTTTAAACAAGCAGACAAGTTAGGATATAGCGCAGGTATTTTATTGGGGTACCAAACCGGTAAACGGGTTAGAGTGGAAACCGGCTTGCTGTGGAGCAATAAAAATTATTTTACCGACGGCGAATACCTGGACACTGCTAATCTTAAGCTGCCCAGGCACAGTAAGGTGTTGCAAGCAAAAGGCTCATGCAATATGTTCGAAATACCGGTAGCCATACAGTACGACGTGTACAGCGGAGCAAAACACAATGTGTTTGTGGCTGCAAGCGTACACTCGTACCTGATGAAGCGAGAAGATTATGATATAACATACAACAGGTACAACGTAAATTATTCATCTGAGTATTCATACAGAAACTCAACCAATAATTGGTTTGCTGTAGCAGGTTTTAGTGCGGGATATCGAACTGCATTTGGTAAGAAGGGCTTTATAGGTTTTGCCCCATACATAAAGCTGCCACTAAAAGGTTTAGGTGTTGGCAAGCTGCCTATTTCAAGTACGGGGTTGAATATAACTGTAGGCAATTTTTTGCGTTAGTAAAGAATATAAAATAAGTTCCGCAGATAGGATTTAAAAACCTTATAATAAAAAAAGGTGTGAAAAGTTGAATAGCTGTTTGCCGTACAAGTGAGTGACACAACGATGTTTAATACTTATTCTGCTGCCGGTTCCAAAAAGAGAGAAACAGCGGACAAAAAAAAGCGGAATTTGTTTTTGACAGGTCACCTAGTAATTTTTAATTACAATAGCTGTAAAGCCATGACCAAAAAAAGTATATACATTGTACTGGGTATTGTGTGCCTTTTAATAATAGGAATTATAGGGTATTACTGGTACCAAAAACCAAGGCAAAGTTTGGTGGATGTACCAGCGCAGTACACCTTGTCGGCTACACAATTGTACCTGGATTTTAGTACCAATGAAGGCAATGCCAATAAGAAGTTTATAGAAAAAGTCATTTTGGTGGAAGGTGAAATACAGCAGATTGAATCAAGCGATACAACCATAAATATTTTACTGAAAGGAGGAGAAATGGGCGGCGTTAATTGTACGCTATCTTCCAACAATGCGCTACCCAAACCCCTACCTGTACAGGGCGCTCATATACGGTTAAAAGGTAAATGCATTGGCTTTTTAATGAATGTAAATATTGTTGATGCAGTAATAGAAAATTAAAACACCGGATAAAATAATAGTAAATGAAACAGCCTGTGAAACAAAAATACCAGCCTAATCTGCCAGCATTTAAAGGGGTCAACAAAAGTGTAAAATATCTATTGGCTTTTTGTCTGTTTTTTGTTGGTTGCTCCAAAAGCAACGAAGAAAGTTTAAATCCGGCGGGCGGGGGCAACCCGGCTGGTTGCGATACCGTTAACATGAAATATGCTGCCAACATTCAGCCTATAATACAGGCCAATTGCTACAGGTGTCATGGCAATGGACAAAGCCAGGGCGGCATTAGTCTGGATACCTATGCAAGATTGCAAAGAGTGGCTGTT
>JBBSJX010000132.1:0-9825 GCA_038256825.1 Chitinophagales bacterium | reverse complement strand
TTGGTACAGAATAGTCGTTAATACGGGCATTGGTGCCACGATTAAATAATGAAATAATAATGGGATCATTAAATTGCCGTCCACTATTGCAACGCATAAAAAGTTTAAGTGTAATGTCGTAACCTACCAGGCCATCCAGCCCTGGCTTCATTGTATAAAACATTTCTCCCCCCGTTATATGGTCGGCTTTAGCGGATGAAAAACAAGTAAACAATAAGATAACCAGGATAAAATGCTTCATTACAATTAAATCATGATGGTGACCTTGGGTTAATAAATTTTGTAACCAATTAAGTAAGCACTTACTGGTTGAATATACGTAAATTTTAACAGAAGGATGTTGGGTATAATTGGGTAATAAGTTGTTTATTTTTTAAATAATTTTTTGTTTAATCAACCCCAAATATGCTACGCCAATAGTTTCTACAATTGCATGGCACGAATTATTTTTGACAGGAAATTGCAGAAATCTTATTTTAAATTTGATTTCTGGCATAGGTAATTTAAATAGTAAAATGTTTAAATGAACTTGAAGTTTTATTTTTGGTGACCAGCATAAGTATTTCAATTGAGCATTGTGCAGCCTGACCAACCTCTGGCGGTTTGTAATTTTATTTGGCATGGCAACAGGTATTCAAAATTTTTAAAGGAAATAACCTCATGTATTCAAAACAGCAGGCATCACAAATACGGCAAACTTTCTGGTCTACTTTTGGCCAGTACATGTCGCCCATACTATCGGCCGATAACGAAAAAATAAACTGGGTCAATTACAAAACCGGGCAAAAGCATGTGTACTTTAAATTAAATGCCGATCAAAAATTTGCTTCTATTGGAATTGAAATAACCCACCCGGCCCTGGACGAGCAAAAAAAGTTTTACAACCAGTTTGTGGATTTGAAAAATATGCTTCACACTTCCCTTGGCGAAAACTGGGATTGGGTATTACACACCACCGATGAAAACGACAAAGTGGTGAGCAGGATTTTTATAGAAATTGTCGGAAAAAGCATTTACAATAAAGAAGATTGGCCAGCACTCATATCTTTTTTTAAACCACGACTTATAGCCCTGGATACATTTTGGAGCCAGGCACAGTACGGATTTCAAACCCTGTAAAATAATTGCAAAAAAAAGTTCCATGGTGATTTGCCTTTGAACTGTTCCGATGCATCGGAAGCAACGATGTTGCTATAATAACAAATGCCGGTCACCAAAAAATTAATAAAGTATAATTCCTGCTATCTAATGAGCACTGAAGTGCCTTTTAACGAGAAAGGTTGCCCGGTATCAAGGTGGGTGTATTGCAGGGTCCAAACATACGTGCCGGTGGGTTGCGCAAATCCTTTTATAGTACCATCCCACTTACTTGTAAAATCCCTGCTTTCAAATACCAACTGCCCGTAACGATTGTAAACCCTGAACAATAAATTAGTGGCTTTAAATGCATTGGTAGGATAGAGGTATTCGTTTAATCCATCGCCATTGGGCGTAAAGGCTGTGGGCACAGCTATGTAACAATTGTTGAGCACCTTTATAGGTTTAACCAAAGTATCAAAGCAATTGTAATTGTTTTGAACAATTAGTTTTACCAGGTAGTTTTGGGTGCGGTTTGCACCCGGATAATTTTGGGCAGGTGGATTTTTTATTAAACTGGTAGCGCCATTTCCAAAATCCCAGTTATACTTTATTATTTTTCCAATACTGCTGTCGGTAAACAGCGCAAGATCCTGCGGGCAATGCAAACCCGGCCCGGCAAAAAAGGCCTTTAATTCATTATCTAATACAAAATTTACGTTGACGCTATCGGTGCAAACACCATTGGTTACAATTAACTGCACCTGCTGGGCACCAAACTTTGTATAAAAATAAACGGGGTTTTGCTGGGTTGATGTGGCCCGCTCGTTAAACTTCCAAAACCATTGGTTTACCGCATTGCCACCTTTGTGGTTGAACGTAACGGTATCGGTTTTACAACCCATATTTATTTTATAATTAAAGGCAGCGGTAACAGTGTCTTTTGTTTGAAACGATACCTCGGTACCCGGTTGGGTTTCCTGCAGGCATTCATTAATAATGGTATTGCCATCGCTACCCTTTTGCAGTGTAACCGTTTGTTTTCCCTGGTTAAATACAGGCCCCGATAATTGTAGCCTTATTAATGTGGTACTGCCGTTATTGCAATCAGTATTGGCCGCTGTAACAGTAACCCCCGAGGATGCATTAATTTTAAAATCACTTCCATTGGGTGCTACCGAGCTGCATAATATGGGTTGGCTGAAAACCAGTTTTAATTCGTTTGGTGCACAACCTACAAAGCTTATGCTATCAAAAGGTGTGGGCTTTACCGTGTTAATAATAAAGTTGATGTTTAAACCTTCCTCCATAGGGGTCTCACAATAATCCAGTAAAGTATTTCCATCGCTGCCTTTTTGCGAGGTTAAGGTATAAGTGCCGGGTGGCAGTGGATTATCTAAAATCAGCACCAGGCTATCCAGGTCAAAAGCATTGGAGCAGTTTATGCCCACCGCCGATTGTATTTTTGAAGCGGCTGAAGAAATTTTAAAATCACTTCCGTTGCTGGCAAGGCTTTTACACTGCACTTTCTTGTTAACATGAATGCTGATTTGTTTGCCATCGCAACTTGCTTGTGCGGTAGTAATTTTTGAAACCGTTGTATCGGTAATGCTGCTGGTGCCCCCACCAAACGATAATGAATATCCACTCTGTGAATTGGTAAAATGACTAACCAGTAATAAATATTGATGCCCTTCCTGCAACACCGGCATTTTACTAAACAATGCCTTGCCAATTCCTTCACAAACAATTAATGAACTTCCACTGGCATTTGCGCCGGTTTTACCTGGTTCGCCCGACCAGTTACAAGCTACAAAAAGCGATTTATCAGTATAAACATCTGCCGGGTCGCGGTTAGTAACATCAAAAAGCTGCCAGTCGTAATCGTCGCTTAAGTTACTGGGGGTAATTTCAAATGCCAGGGTGCCTGTTGTAAAACAGGTAAACTTATACCAGTAAGGGTTCTTATCCTGAAAAATGGAACCTGATGCCGTACAGGGGGTAGGTATATTTCGGACACCACAAATGGGTACGCTGGTTTGTTTAAAAGTAGCAGAACCGCAAACAGGAAATGCAGTACCTGGGTTTTGCCCCAGGTTAGTACATGTTTGTGAAAACAGCCCGGTTGATATAATTAGAAAAATTAAAAGCAGTAAGTTTCTCATAACAAAAACGTAAAGATATAAGAGAAGCAATACAAGCAGTGCGCTGCTTTGTATAAGCGGTATTATTAAATTTTAATACATTTTTTATAAAAGAATGGGGTTACCGGCAGTAGTAATGCTGCTCAACTTTACTTGCGTCGCACTCTTGTACCGGGTGTAATACTACGCAGCCAATTATGTGAATGTGGATCTTTAAAAATTGTATTAACGTCAGCATTAAGTAAAATCCAGAAACAGCTTATTATTACTTACGCTTTCATTTCTTCTGCCCATTTATCGCGATCGTCAGGCGAAAATTTCCAGGGTGCAAAATTATTTTCAATATTACTGAAGGTGCTGTTCCATTCTACCGGGGCACTGCTTTCTTCCATAATAAGGTGGCGCCGTAATTCAACAATAATTTCCAACGGACTAATAGCAACCGGGCATTCTTCTACGCAGGCCTGGCAGGTGGTACACGCTCTTAGTTCTTCTGCAGTAATATAATCGTGTAAAAGGGTTTTTCCATCATCTACAAACGATCCGTTCTTTTTTACATTGCGTCCAATCTCCTCCATACGGTCGCGGGTATCCATCATAATCTTACGCGGGTTCAACAATTTGCCCGTAATGTTTGCCGGGCAGGCAGCAGTGCAACGGCCACATTCTGTGCAGGTATAAGCGTCCAATAAATTTTTCCACGATAAGTCGGGTACATCTTTCGCTCCAAATTTGGTGGGCGCTTCAGTGGCATCGGTGGGAGCCATCTCCGGTTGCATGGCATACAATACCTCGTTTTGTATGGAAGGCATATTTGTGATTTTTCCCATTGGCTTAAGCCTGCTATAATAAGTATTGGGAAAAGCCAGTAAAATGTGTAGGTGCTTAGAATAGGGCAGGTAATTTAAAAATGCAAAAATGCCAATGATGTGTAACCACCAGCAGGTGCGCTCTATACCTACTAAAGTAGTTGCGCTCATACCTTCAAAAGCATTGGCTAGTATTCCCGAAAACAAAAAGGAACCGGTGTCGTGGTATCCTTCAGCTCCTTTTAATTGTAGTGCCCTGTCGGTAGCATTCATGGTTAAAAAAAGGCTCATCAGCGTAATCTCAACAATCAAAATAATAATGGCGTCGGTTTTGGGCCATCCGGCAAGGTCTTTTTTCATAAAGCGGCTAATATTCATTACCGTGCGGCGCAAAAGAAAAACTACACAAACCGCTAAAACCCCAACAGCCAATATTTCAAAACTATTAATTAACCAGGGGTATAATCCTCCTAAAACCGGGTAAAATAAACGATGCGTTCCTAAAATGCCATCGAGTACAATTTCTAAAACTTCAATATTGATAATTATAAAACCAGCATAAATTATAAAATGCATAAAGGCTACCAGTGGGTACTTAAACATTTTTTTCTGACCCAAAGCCAGCAAAATCATCCGGCGCCATCTTTCAGGTTTCTGGTCACTTAAATCCAGGTTGGTTCCAAGGAATATATTACTTCGGATATCCTTTACCTTTTTGCTAAAAAGCACAATGGAGAACACCACTAAAAGTATAAATAAGACTTGCTGTACTATATGCATAGATCAATATTATTATTGCAAGTTAAGATTACAATGTGATTGAATGTTTATTGTTGGATGCAATAATCGCTATTTTTGACAACCATAAAAAACAAACAGTGGCACAAAAAAATTACATTCTTACAAAAGAAGTTGCGGAAAAGAAAATGCAACGCATGGCACTAGAAGTAGCAGAGCAGCTTAATAACGATGATAACCCAATTGTTTTAATCGGTATAAAAGAAAGCGGGATGGTAATAGCAGAAAAAATACATCAGCTATTACTGCCTTTACTTGCGGATAAAAATGTAAAAGTGATTTCGTGCACCATCAATAAAAAAAGCCCTAAGGAAATTACGCTGAGTGAAGGGTTAGATTTTACCGGTATGAATATTATTTTGGTGGATGATGTTACCAATTCGGGCCGCACTTTATTGTATGCTTTAAAACCCTTGCTCGATTTTCACCCGAAAAGAATTCAAACACTATCGCTTGTTGAAAGAATGCATAAAAGCTTCCCGGTAAAAATGGATTATGTTGGCTTATCCATTGCCACAACTTTACAGGATCATATACAGGTGGAAGTTGAAAACGGGGAGGTTGTCGGGGCTTACTTAAGTTAATTTTAAATACCTGGTACCTAAAAATGAATAAAGTTCACATTCATTTTACCATTGGATAATTCAAGCGATGGGGTTGGAAACTTAAACGCGTTCAGCACTCCAAAAGTTACCTTTAGCAATTTACTTTTTGTTCTAATGCGGGTAAAGTCAATATCGGGTGCTATGTACCACTGGCGGTAACGTTTTATATCCTGCCGGTCAAAAATTACCTGGCCACTTTTATCTCTTCCCACATTTTCTTCAGCACCAAACATACCTTCAGCACCATAACCAAATGCTACATTAAGCCATGGAGGCATGTTGGTTTTAGGCAAAAACGATTTTAAGTTGGCACTTAACCAATAAGTCTGCCCATTATAATCTTTTAAAAATCGTTCCGATTCACTTTTGCCATAAATGGTATTGGCCCTGTTAATTAGGTCGGGACTGCCGTAATCTTTTTTGTGGAAGGAAAATTTTATTCTTACCCTTTGTTCGTTCCATGCTAACTCCTGGCTAATTAATAAACCACTGCCGGCAACGTTTGCTGCAAAATCGCCCCAGCTCCATCCCCATTCGGTACTAAAACCATCAAGGGTTTCAATTACTGTTTGGTAGGCAACCCCACTCAGGCCGCCAATCCATATTTGTTTTTTGCGGCTAATGCCCGTCCAGCGCCACATTTCCATGCTGCCATAGCTTTCAATGTAGGCGCTAAACATGTGGCCTACTTTGTCAACCTGAAGCCACTCGCGGTTATCGTTAAAAAAATGAAATTTTGATTGTGGATACTTGCTATACCACGCACTGTATAAACCAGCCATGGTAGCGCCATAGCCAATAACATTGGCGGCCGTTACCATCTTCACCCTTTTTTTATTATAGGAGTAATTTAAAGAATTAAGCGAGGCGTTAGGGGTAATAGAGGTGGCAGTGCCCAATTGAAAAGCTGTATCTTCCGTTAACACCGGAAGGATAATATGCTGCGGGGCGAATGTGTCGGTTGCAGGCTGGCTGTACCCAAAAAAGGTGATACCGAGCGCCAGTAAAAAAGAGCCAATTCTTTTCATAAAATATAGTCAAACCTACGTTAATAAATGATTGGAGCTTCTGTTTTTGACACAGAGCATGTTTGGCTTAATAATTTTATAGCGTATTATCATTATGCTTCAATAAATTGGAGCTTTAACGGGGTAATGCTGAATTATTCTTAAACTTGTGGCAGATTTATTTGCTGATGCGTTGTTGCCGACGAAGTGATTGCGACGCAACGATGATCCATCGGAGTATTTTCTGCCGGTATCAAAAATTTCTACAACTTAAAAGATCAACACATGGATGCTGCCATTTTAGAAAAAGTAAATTCATGGCTGGAAGGTAATTACGACCAGGCCACCAAGGATGAAATTCGTCGTTTACAAAGCGAGCAACCCGACGAACTTGCCGAATCGTTTTACAAAAACCTGGAGTTTGGTACAGGTGGTTTGCGCGGTATAATGGGTGTGGGTACCAACCGGATGAATAAATATACTATTGGTATGACCACACAGGGTTTTGCAAATTACCTGGTTAAAACTTATGGCGAAAGTGAAGTGAAAGTTGCGGTGGCGTACGATTGCAGAAATAACAGCCGCTTATTTGCCGAAACCACGGCTAAAGTTTTTGCTGCCAACGGTATTAAAGTATACTTGTTTGAAGACCTGAGGCCAACACCCGAGCTATCATTTACCATAAGGCATTTGGGTTGCCAGGCGGGTGTGGTTATTACGGCATCGCACAACCCTAAGGAGTACAATGGTTACAAAGCATATTGGAACGATGGCGGGCAATTGGTTAGTCCGCACGATACAAATGTTATTAAAGAAGTGGAGGCTATAGCCGGGATCGGATCGGTGCAATGGGAAGGAGATGATCAGAATATTTCGATTTTAGGATCAGGTATGGATGATGCCTACAATGAAATGGCAAAAGGATTAAGCATTTATCCCGAAGTGATTGAAAGGCAAAAAGACCTTAAAATTGTTTACACCTCCATTCATGGCTCAGGAATAAAATTAGTTCCGCTAGTATTAGAAAAATTTGGTTTTACCAATGTAACTATTGTTGAAGAACAAGCCGAACCCGATGGTGATTTTCCGACAGTGGTTTATCCCAACCCCGAAGAGAGTGAGGCAATGAGCATTGGTTTAAACAAAGCTAAACAACTGGATGCCGATATTTTGTTAGGTACCGATCCGGATGCAGACAGAGTGGGTATTGGTGTAAAAGATGATAAAGGAAACTGGGTTTTATTAAATGGAAACCAAACAGCTACATTGGTTTTTAATTATGTAGTTGAGGCACGTAAGGCCAAAGGTATTTTGCAGCCAAACGATATGGTGGTAAAAACAATTGTAACCACCGAGCTGATAGACACACTGGCCAAAGCCAATGGTGTAACCTGTTATAATGTTTTAACCGGCTTTAAATGGATTGCTGAGTTAATAAAGGAGAAGTACGGCAAAGAAAATTATATAGTGGGTGGAGAAGAAAGTTATGGTTTAATGATTGGCGACCAGGTTAGGGATAAGGATGCGGTTACCGCTGTTGCGCTGATTTGCGAAATGGCCGCTTACGAAAAAGATAAAGGCCGCACGTTGTTTCAAAAGCTGATAGACCTGTACATTGAGCACGGATTTTATAAGGAAGGCCTGATTTCTATTACTAAAAAAGGAATGCGGGGCCAGGAAGAAATTGCGGAAATGATGAAAGGCTACCGCGAAAATCCTCCGACAAATATTAGCGGTTCGGATGTGGTTGAGTTACTGGATTACGAATTACAGGTTGGTAAAAACTTAAGTAATGGAGAAACCTGGACCATTAAATTACCTAAGAGTAATGTGCTGCAATTTAGGCTGGCCGATGGTTCAAAAATATCTGCCCGTCCCAGTGGTACCGAGCCAAAAATTAAATTTTATTTTAGTGTGAATGCACCGCTGGATAATGCTGAAAATTTTGATAAAGTAGAGTCAGAACTTGACGCAAAAATCAGCAAGATTATTGAAGATATGAAGCTGAAATAATGATTTTATTTCTATAACTGAAATACTGCAGGTAAATAGCCTGCAGTATTTTTTTTGGTAACCAGCAGTACATCTTTGTTGAAACTATGGTTGCGTCGCACTCTTTTACTTGTATAACATTACGCAGCTATGGGTTGCATTAAATTACCGTTTACCCAGTTCAATTACTTCGCAATTTTTTATTTCACTTCCATCTATTGCAAACCTGATCAGGGTTCTTACTTTATGCCAGCCCTGCTTTCCTGCCGCACCTGGGTTCATGTGCAGGCAGTTGTAATGATTGTCGTACATCACTTTTAAAATGTGGGAGTGACCCGAAATAAATAATTGGGGTTGAAACGATAAAAATTCCTGTCGTGCTTTCATCGTGTACTTTCCGGGGTAGCCACCAATATGTATCATTAGTACATTTACCTGCTCGCAGGTAAAGCGCAAAATTTCAGGAAATTGGGTGCGGATATCCTGCCCGTCGATATTACCATACACCCCGCGTAATGGTTTAAAATCTTTTAATTGGTCCGAAATTTCACTCGTACCAAAATCACCGCCATGCCAAATTTCGTCGCAGCCAGCAAAGTGTTTAAACACCGCATCATCAAGATAATGGTGCGTATCCGATATTAATCCTATCCTCTTCAAGTCAACTTATTTTTATGATGTAATTTTAGGAAGAATGTTAATACAATATGCAACGTACAAAGAAAGTAAAAAGTAAAAATTAAAAAGGAAAAAAGGAAAAAATGATACCCTTTTATTTATTAAAATTTAAATCTTACTAAGTTTTACTTTGAATATTACGTATCATTAAAACTTACTACTTATTACTTAAAACTTAAAACTTATTTTTTTTACTTTTTACTTTTTACTTTATCCTTTTTAATTATACCTCATGCCCCACTACCATACATTAGGATTAATACCTCACAAGCGGCATACACAGTTTCGTAAGCCGGATGGCGGATTGTACGCCGAACAATTATTTTCTACAGAAGGCTTTAGTAACGACTCTTCGCTGTTATACCATACCTATCCTCCTACAAAAATTATTAAAACCGGTAAAGCATTAAATGTAATGCCGGTACCAGCCGAAGAAAATATGTTGCAGCACCGAAGCTTTGATGGATTTAATATAAAGCCGGAAAGTGATTATTTAAAAAGCCGGAAGACGATTTTAATTAATAACGATCTGCATATTGCTTTGGCAGCACCACAGCAAAGTATGAAGGATTATTTTTTCAAAAATGCCGATGCGGATGAAATGATTTTTGTGCATGAAGGCAGTGGCAAGCTTACTACACAGTATGGCGAAATTGAATTTGGGTATGGCGACTATTTAGTTATTCCGAGGGGAAGCATTTACCAGATTGCTTTT
>JBBSJX010000131.1:0-9856 GCA_038256825.1 Chitinophagales bacterium | reverse complement strand
TGGTAAATCCAATATTCTTTAAAGAGGCTTTGCTAAAAGTATATGCAAACTCCAGGTTGCGCAGGCGCAGGTAGCTTCCACTTTCTAACCAGCGATCGCTTTGTGGCAATACATTGTACTGTATGCCCTGGTCCGGAGCACCTATGGCAGCACGGGGCCATACTGTACTTTGGTTTTGTGGCGTCCAAAACATAGCATCCTTTCTAAAGTTGGTGTTCTGGTCCATTCTGTCTACCGTGTAACGGGGGCGGTTATATAATTCGTTACCTACCACGGCGTACCACTGCATATTGATACTGAATTTTTTGTAAGAAGCATTTAACTGAAGCCCGGTTTCAAAATCGGCCCAGGGACTGCCAGCATAATATCGGTCTTTATCAAGGTCAAGCGTGCCGTTGTCATCAACGTCAACATAACGAATATCGCCTGGTTTAGACCATGGCTGCAGCACCTGCCCTGTTTTTCCTTTGTGTGCATCTATCTCTGCCTGGCTTTGAAAAATACCATCGGTTTTTAAAACATACCACTCGCCAATTGACCTGCCCAACTGTGTGCGGGCATCGCCCAATTGGGTATATTTTGTAGTTGCATTTCCAAACGCGTTCACTTTATTTTTGATAGTGGTAAAATTCAACGTTGCATCCCAGCGAAAATTACGGCTTGCGGGTGGGCGATACGTAAGTGCCAGCTCAAAGCCTTTGTTTTGCAGAGAGGCAGCATTTACTGCCGGGTTACCGCCGGCATTACCTGTTGTTGCACTAATAGGCAGATCTACTAACACATCTTCTGTTTTAGCAATAAAATAATCGGCAGAAACGGTGAAGAGGCTTTGTAGGAAAGATGCTTCAAGGCCGATGTTGGTTGTTTTTTTGCGCTCCCAGCGAAGGTTACTGTTTGCCAAACGGGTTACAATCTGGCCAATTTGTTCAACTTCCCCAGCGCCAAACACTGCACGGGGAAAAGGGTTGATGGTAGCATAGTATAACCAGGGTTGCAAGAATTCTGAATTACCCAAACTTCCATAAGAGGCCCTGATTTTTAAATCATTCACTGCTTTTACGTTCCAGAATTTCTCTTTGGAAATACGCCATGCCGCCGAAGCAGAAGGGAAATTGCCCCATCGGTTGTTGCTGTTAAACAGCGAACTGCCATCTCTGCGAAAGGTGAAGCTGGTTAAATATTTGTCAGCATAACTATAATTTAGCCTGCCTAAAATTCCGATGTTGTTCCAGCGGCTAGTGTAAGGATTATCTGCCGTAGAACCGCTACCAACGGTAGTAAACGCATTTGTAGGAATGTCGAATGTTTGATTGGTTAAACCTGCCACAGCACCGATTTTATGCATACCAATCGTCTTATCATAGTTCACGGTGTGTTCAAAAAGTTTAGATTCAAACTTTCCTTCGCTACGGAAATTGTACAGGCTATTGTTGTTGGGCGAAGGCGTTCCCTGCCGTACTGTTCCCGGCCGGCGAATGCCTTCTCCATTATCATTGGTTGTTTCTAAGCCAAAATTAAAACGGTAAACCAGGCCGTCCATTATTCTATAATCAAGAAAAGCATTGCCCCTGATCTTAAAATTCCTTTGTTTAAACTGGTCTAAGCGTTGCAGTGCCGGCACATTTGCAGTAAGTGTACTCAGGTAAGCATTGTTTAAACCAAGGCCCCAGCCTTCCGGATTTTCGGGGCTTGTGTAGCGGCTACCTTGCAAGGCTACTACTGGTGGCATGGCAATCATATCTACAAAAGGATTTACACCTACCCCGCCTGCGGCAATAGGATTTTCCTGTGTCCAGCTAAACAACACATTTTGCCCAATGGTAAAACGCCCAAGTTTGGTATCAGTATTAATTCTAAAACCACTACGGGAAAAGCTATTATCAATTACCGGCCCTTTATTCTGAAAATGATTTCCGCTGATGTAAAAATTTACTTTCTTCTTTAACGAGCCCGACATGGCAAGGTTAAACTCGCTAATGGCACCACGGCGTAAAAATTCGTCCTGCCAGTCAGTATCTATTGCAGGGTCAAAGTCTGTGGTGAGTGATGTAGGTACGGGTAATCCGCCGGCCTGGTAAAGACTTGTTGCAAGAGTGCGATATTCTGCTACGTTCATCATATCAAACTTATTATGTACCTGCTGTGTACCGCTTTTAATACCACCGGTAAAAACAAGGGGTCCCTGCCTTCCTTTTTTAGTGGTAATAATAATAACGCCATTGCCTCCCCGGCTTCCGTATATGGCGGCAGCAGACGCATCTTTTAAAATCTGGATAGATTCTATATCCTGCGGGTTAAAATCTGGTGTAGCATCGGTGTACATCCCATCAATAATATACAGTGGGTTATTGCCTGCAAAGGTACCGGCACCACGAATGTCTATTTTGGCAGCGCCACCGGGTGCGCCGGTATTGCGAACGGTTACCCCTGGCGTAAGGCCCTGGATACTTTCAGCAAGTGTGTTGCTGATGTTGCGGTTTGCCGTTGTTGGATTGATAATACTCACTGCACCGGTGAGGTCTTTTTTGCGTACGGTCTGGTAGCCTATTACCACAATTTCATCTAAGGCACCTGCTGCTGAGCCCAGGGCTATATTCACCGTATTACTTGCGCCAACCGTTACTTCCTGGTCTGCATAGCCTACGTAACTAAATACCAGGGTGGCACCGGTTGCGGCACTGATAGAAAAATTTCCGTTGGCATCAGTACTGGTACCGGCTCCGGTACCTTTTACAGTAACAGAAACTCCAAACAGCGGTTGATTATTGGACCCGGATTTTACACTGCCGGTAACTGTTTTATTTTGAGCCATGGCAGGCGACGAAATAAGAAAAACGAGGAAAATAAAAAATACTTTTGAAAGTATTTTAACCAGGTAGCTGCTTTGCATGTTTGCAGGCTGGTAGTTGGTTGTTGGTAAATGATACATCATAGCAATCATTATAAATTTTAAGAAATTTGATAAGAGATAATTTATGCTGGCTTCTTTATGGGCCTTTTACCAGTATGCAATTGCCGGGCATTGCATACTTTATAAGAAATTGAAAAAAGAAACGGATAGGTATACAACTTTTAAAAATTGCTGCATGCAGCGTATAGCTTTTATCTTCTGGAATTGTATGATGACAACATTGCGTTGTATCCTGTAATAAAACCTGGGATAAATTTAAGCCAGTGGCTAATATGGTTTTTTTAATTTTCAAGCAACGCAATCGTTTATTTATTCATAGAAAATGTAATAGAAATACCTTTTCACCAATTCTTCCATGAAGTAAGAATGATTATCCCGATAATCGCCGTTATATCGTCTCAAAGTTTTATCATATCGTCGCAATTAATTTTACCAAAGCCGATAGCCAATGGTAAAACCATCAAACCGCCTTAAATTGTAGTCACTATTAAACGACGAACCCCATTGAAGCACAAGCTTTTTTTGTTATTGATTGTATGTTTTCTGGCCATTCAAAATATGTATGGCCAGGATGAATTTTATTTTCGCCATTACCAGGTAGAAAATGGTTTATCGCATAATACCGTGATGTGTAGTTTGCAGGATGAAAAAGGTTTCATGTGGTTGGGTACTAAAGATGGGTTGAACCGTTTTGACGGGAATGCTTTTAAGGTGTTCAGGCATAACGAAGAAGATAAAAGCAGCATAGGCAACGACTATATCCGCTGCCTGTATTTTGATAAATCCGGGAGAATGTTTGTGGGTACCCAAAGAGGGCTTTACCAGTACCATCCCGTAACAGAAAGCTTCTCACATATAACTTCATCGGGCAGTAAAAGCATTAAAGAAGTTTGTGTAGATAACGATGGCAACATCTGGTATATTGCTGAAGGCACCCTCATCTGCCAGCAGCAAAACAAAGTATTTGTTTATGATAACACTCAGTATTTTTCTCCTACGGCACTATGCACTTTAAAGGATGGGAGCCTGTGGGTTTCGTCAGGAGATGGGCAAATAAGAAAATTTAACGCTGCTGCAAATGCCTTTTCTGCGTTCCCTGTGTTAAGCAAGCACCCGGCGGGTATTAGCTGGATAGAAACAATGTATGCCACTGAAAAAAACAGTATTCTGCTAGGTACATCTGCAGAAGGCTTGTATTCGTTTGACATTGCTACCAACTCCGTTACATCTATCATCAGCCAAAACCGCGATAAGACGGGTATTTATGTAAGAGATATTTTACAGATGGATGCAGGCGAATATTGGATGGCAACAGAATCGGGACTTTTTATTTACAATGAAAAGAACAATTCCATCATCAACCTTAAAAAAAATTACCACAATCCTTATTCTTTGTCGGACAATGCGGTGTACACCTTATGTAAGGACAAAGAAGGCGGCCTGTGGGCAGGCACTTATTTCGGCGGCATAAATTATTATGCCCAGGATCAACTGCTGTTTAAAAAATATTTTCCTGACTACAGCAAAACATCCATCAGCGGCAATGCAGTAAGGGAAATTGTAAAAGATAAATTTGGCAACCTTTGGATAGGAACAGAAGATGCAGGCCTTAACAAGATAGATAGCAAAGGAGTGATTACCCACTTTATGCCAACGGGTAGCAACACTTCGCTTTCTTATTACAATATTCACGGCCTTTTGGCGGTAGATGATAAAGTATGGGTGGGCACTTTTGAGCATGGGCTTGATGTGCTCGACATAAAAACAGGCAAAGTAACCAAACACTATGCGGCCGGAAATAAACCCGGTGATCTTAGAAGCAATTTTATTTTTTCGTTGTACCAAACAGCGGCTGGTGTTATACTGGTTGGCACTACCGCCGGTGTATTCAGGTACAATAAAAATGATGATTCTTTCACAGCCATACCACAATTAAACGGTTACACTTACAATATACTGGAAGACCACGAAGGTGTATGGTGGTCTGCAACGATTGCCGATGGCGTAAAATATTTTAACCCCCAAACAAACGAGTCTGGCAGCTTTACTAACAACCCACAAAATAAAAACAGCATTGGCAATAATATGGTAAATGCCCTGTTTGAGGATGCGCAACAACGGTTATGGATAGCTACAGAAGGTGGAGGTGTGTGCAGGCTAAGCCCTGATAGAAAAACGATTAAGCGCTACAATACCCGCAATGGTTTTCCCAGCAATTTTGTTTTTAAAGTATTGCAGGATGCCCAGAGGCAATTATGGATCAGCACTTCCAAAGGGTTGGTGCAATTAGATCCCGCCACAGAAACAATAAAAGTATATACAAACGTAAATGGATTATTGAATGACCAGTTCAATTACAGCTCGGGTTATAAAGACGAATCGGGACAAATGTATTTTGGTAGTGTAAAAGGTATGATCAGTTTTAAGCCAAACAACTTACCGCAAAATAATTTTCATCCCCCGGTATATTTTACCGGCTTCCAGGTTAATAACGTGGAGTTGCCCATTAATGCAAAAAGTGCCTTGTCGCAATCTATGATCTATACAAACGGCATTGAATTATCCTATAACCAATCTTCGTTTAGTATTGACTTTGCAGCATTAAGCTATACAGCGCCGCAAATGAATACCTACGCTTATAAAATGGAAGGGGTAGATACAGGCTGGACTTATCTGGAAAAAAACAGGAAGGTTTACTTTACCAACCTATCGGCCGGCACCTATATTTTTAAAGTAAAAGCAGCCAACAGCAGCGGTATATGGAACAAAAAGGAGGCCTCGCTAAAAATGGTAATTAATCCTCCCTGGTGGCTTTCTAAAACGGCATACATTCTTTATTTTTCTTTGGCCGCCATCATGGCTTTTCTCATGTTCAGATATTACCACAGGCATTTAAAAAAGCAAAATCAACAACGGATAGACCATCTTCTTTTTGAAAAAGAAAAGGAAATTTACGATGCCAAAATGATGTTTTTTACAAATATTGCACATGAGATAAGAACACCCCTAACCCTTATAAAAGGCCCGCTGGAAAGGGTGATAGATAAGACCGCAGGAATGCCCGAAATAAAAAGCAGCCTTGCTGCCCTTGACAGAAATACCAACCGCCTTTTGCATTTAACCGGTCAACTATTGGATTACCGCAAAACGGAGGCCGGTGGCTTTGTATTAACTTTTGAAGAGGAAAATATTTCCCGTTTACTGGAAGAGACCTTTGTAAGCTTTACTACCCTGGCAGAACAAAAGCAAGTACAATACCTCCTGCACTTGCCGCCTCAACCGTTAATAGCTTATGCAGATAATGAAGTGCTAATAAAAATACTCAGCAACCTTTTAAGCAATGCCATTAAATATGCAAAAAAAGAAGTTAGAATTAGTCTTGCAACAGACATGAAAACAAAAAGCTTTAGGATAGAAGTAGACAATGATGGCTTTCTTATTCCGGATGATATGAAAGAAAAAGTGTTTGAACCTTTTGTACGTTTGAAGGGTACAGAGAAGCAACAGGGCACCGGTATAGGGCTGGCCCTTGCACGCTCACTTGCGGAGTTGCACCAGGGAACCCTTACAATACAAGAGGGCAATGCAACTTTTAACAGGTTTGTTTTGTTTTTACCAATGATGCAGTTGCGCCCCACGGTAAAGAATGATGCGATGCCCGGGGAAAATATAATTGCTGCACCCATTGCTTAAATATAGAATATGAAACCAACCTTACTGCTGGCAGATGACAATGAAGAAATTTTAGAATTCTTAGAAGAAGCATTGCAGGACGATTACCTTTTGCTAAAAGCCCTGAATGGTGCCGCAGCCTTACAGTTGCTAAGAAAAGAAACCGTGCAACTGGTAGTGAGCGATGTAATAATGCCAGAAATGGATGGGTTTGAATTTTGCGCCATCCTTAAAACAGAAGTAGAACTTTCGCATATTCCCATCATACTGCTTACGGCAAAAAATACCTTGCAATCAAAAATAAAGGGGCTGGAGCTGGGTGCCGATGCCTATATTGAAAAGCCCTTTTCTCCTGCACACCTGCGGGCGCAAATTTCTAATTTGCTTAGCAACCGCAATAAAATTAAAGATTATTTTGCCAGTTCGCCGCTTGTTCATATTAAAAGCATGGCCTATTCCAAAGCCGATGAAACTTTCCTGGAGGCACTACACAATTCAATAGAAAAAAACATGGTTAATACCGGCCTTGATGTAGAAATGCTGGCTAAAGAAATGGCCATGAGTCGTGCAACTTTTTATAGAAAAATTAAAGACATTTCTAACCTTACGCCCCACGAACTGATCGATATTACCAGGCTAAAAAAAGCAGCAGCATTATTAGCCGATGGCTCCTATAAAATTTATGAGATCATAGACATGGTGGGCTATAACTCCCAGTCAAACTTTACCCGTAGTTTTCAAAAGCAGTTTAGCATGACACCTACAGAATATGTAAGCCTTAAACAAACGGAAAAAAAGCAGGAGCGGTAGGTACGACCAGGGCACTGTATTTTGCTACGAAAGCCTGATGGTTTGATGCATGTTATTCCGACATCCCTTTTTAAAGAAAATATAAGCTACACTAATTTTACTTTTTATAGCTACCAGCGGTTGATCCGTCAACAAAAACCAACTTGCAAATGGGTACTTTTTCATGGCTTTTGTCGTTTCAAATTTTTTAGCCCGTCCTTGAAAAGTTCAGTAATGTTTTGTTGAACCAGCAATTGTTTTTCATAGCGTCATCGTCCCCGCCACGGCGCATAGGCGAACTTAAGGATTTTTTTGGGGTACAATCATATGAGCCTTATTGAACTCCGGTTGTGTCACTCCCTTGTACCGCATCTTTTTATGGCGGCATTTTCCACATGATTTTCTTTGTCATAATTTTCTATATCTGGCAAGGGATAAATTAGTGACATATACTTAACACGATCATTAAAGAAAAAACTGTACAAGTGTGCGACGCAACAATGACTCATAGTGATTTACAGTCTGGTTCAAAAAAAATAAACTCACTTTTTTACCCCTTGCGTACTATAATTTTTACAGTTTAAGTTGACGCCTATGCGCCGCGGCGGGGTTCACTTGTTCTGCTTACCAATTATCATCAACTATTCTGTCACAACTCACCACTCAGAACTCACAACTCACAACTCACCACTCAGAACTCACAACTTACAACTCATCACTCACAACTCACCACTCACTGCTTCTTCATCCACGTACTAACCTCGCCACCGGTTTGGCTGGCATCGGCATAAGGAACCAGCACAATGGGTTTATCTGTTCCGTCGCTGGTCAGTTCAAAACCTTCTTTGCCAATCCAGTTAGCCGGCAGTGTTGCTGGTTGCAACGTCACATCTTTCCATGGAAGCTGCACCTTACCTGCTTCTGTTGTGTTCAACGATTTATCGAAGGCCAGTACCTGCGGACCACGCTGCAAAGCCACCATGCCGGGGTAACTGATGCCACCATCCAACACCATCACCGGCATATCAAAATGAAGGCGGATGTTATCACCTTTTTTCCATTGCCGTTTCACTAAAATAAAGTCATCCTGCCCAGGAGGTACCGGTGAACCGTTAACTGATAGGGTTATATTTTTTGCCCAATAGGGTTTGCGCAGCAGCACTGTAAAGGTGGCAGCAGTCGCAGGGTTTACCTGTATGGCCACCTTTCCATCTTTTAAAAAATCGGTAGTGGTCGCAAATTGCACTGTTTGCTTTTTTCCCTTTTCCTCTATAGTAGTGGCAAAGGTGCCTGGCTGATAAAAATCAAATACCGGGTTTCCTTTCAATTGTCCATTGGCAAATAAAGGTATCATGGCAATGCCCCGCGGCACGCTCGACATACAGCAGGTAATATTGCAACCATAAGGTTTCTTTCCCTGCAACGGCGTATAATAACTCACACATCCCGTTTGTGGATTTTCGGCACCTGCCAAATGATTGTACACCGCTCTTTCCAGTTCATCCACATAATTCATTTTTCCAGAAATGGTGAACAATTGATAATTCAACTGAATCCATGTAGTGGTTACGCAACCTTCGCCCATATTGTCGTTTGGCGAAGCGGGTAACAAATCATCATCCTTAAAATGTTCAAACGAACTGGTTGTGCCTGTGATGTACAACCGGTTGGCTGCAATGTCCGTCCATGCTTTTATCACCGGGTTCAACACCGAAGTGTCTCCCGTCATCTTATACAATTTTACCAACCCTACCAGGTTCGATAGCATTTCGTACGCCTTTGCATTGGCGGTTTTATCCACCCTTCCGGTAGCATTTAATGTTTTAATGATGGCCGGACCATTCGCCACATCATAACTGTTGACGATGTAATAGCAGAAGTCAAGGTATTTTTTGTTGCCGGTAAATTGGTACAGGTCGGTCATAGGGTCAAGCACACTCGTAGCCGCCATGCCTACATGCGCAGCGGCTTTTACAATGTTTAACTGACCAGCGCCATTACCAAATTTGCGAACCAGTAGATCGCCTATCTTTTTGGCTCCATCCAGTGCCGGCTGGTAACCCGATAATTCATAATAACTCAATAGCCCAACCAGGTTGTATTTGTGCGACCATACATCCCAACTGGTCCACTCATTATCGGCAGTGTAGGTGCCCAAATAACCATCTTTTTTTTGTGATGCCAGCAGTTGCTGAGCGGTTCTGTCCAGTTGAATTTTTAAAGCGGCATCGTGTGTGCTTTTATACGTATTGGCCGCGGCTTCTAAAAATTTACCAACGTGTTCACCAATCCACGGATGCTTTCCGGGTTTATTAAAATAGCCTTCAAGTAGGGCCAGTTCATCTACCTGCTTTAATCTTTTTTCCTCGTTAATGTCAAAGCGTTCACCCAGCCACCCGCCCATTTTTTGATTAGTGATTTTCGCTGGTTCAAACAACAACGGCACCTTTACATTTAATGCTGGTTTGGTTTCCTTGTACATCA
>JBBSJX010000130.1:0-9864 GCA_038256825.1 Chitinophagales bacterium | reverse complement strand
AGGCGGTAAAAGCAATACCGGTGAGGGCGGCGAAGATGAAATGCGTTACGAAGGATTGCCTAATGGCGATACCATGAAATCGGCCATTAAGCAGGTGGCTTCGGGTAGGTTTGGTGTAACCAGCTATTACCTTACCATGGCCAACGAACTGCAAATTAAAATGGCACAAGGTGCCAAGCCAGGAGAAGGTGGCCAGTTACCCGGCCATAAGGTGGATGAATGGATTGGCAAAGTAAGGCATGCAACACCGGGAGTAGGTTTAATATCACCACCGCCACACCACGATATTTACTCTATTGAAGATTTGGCGCAACTGATTTTCGACCTTAAAAACGCAAACAGGCAAGCTCGTATCAATGTAAAACTGGTATCAAAAGCCGGAGTGGGTACTATTGCCGCAGGTGTTGTAAAAGCCAAGGCCGATGTGGTTTTAATTGCAGGCCACGATGGTGGAACAGGAGCTTCACCCATAAGTTCAATTAAACATGCAGGTTTGCCATGGGAGCTTGGATTGGCTGAAACCCACCAAACACTGGTAAAAAATAAATTACGCAGCAGGGTAGTGGTTCAAACCGATGGACAGCTTAAAACCGGAAGAGATGTGGCTATTGCTACATTGCTGGGGGCTGAAGAATGGGGCGTTGCAACTGCAGCCTTAGTTGTGGAAGGTTGTATTATGATGCGTAAATGCCATTTAAATACCTGCCCCGTAGGTGTAGCAACCCAGGATCCTGAATTACGTAAAAGGTTTACCGGCGATGCCGAACACGTGGTTAACTTCTTTAAGTTTATTACCGAGGAATTGCGTGAAATTATGGCTGAGATGGGTTTTAGAACCATCAACGAAATGGTGGGCCAGGTTGATTGCCTTGAAGCAAAACATAATATAAAACATTGGAAATATAGCAAACTGGATCTTTCTCCCATTTTATACAAACAACCTGCTGACGAAGAAACAGGTTTGTATAAGCAGGAAGAACAGGATCATGGAATGGCAGATATTTTAGATTGGAAATTGCTAAAAGCTGCTGAACCAGCCTTGTTGAAACAGGAAAAAATAAAAGCATCCTTTAATATTCAAAATACCGACAGGTCAGTGGGTACATTGCTTTCCAATGAAATTTCCAAGCGCTATAAATCACTGGGATTGGCGCCTGACACCATTCATTTAAAGTTTAACGGTACGGCTGGTCAAAGTTTTGGAGCCTTTAATACCAATGGGGTTACCCTTGAGCTGGAAGGCGATGCTAACGACTATTTTGGAAAGGGGCTATCGGGTGCGCGGTTGGTAATTTACCCATCCAAACAAGCCGGTTTTGTTCCCGAAGAAAACATCATAATTGGTAACGTAGCCTTTTATGGTGCTACCTCCGGTAATGCTTATATAAGAGGAAAAGCAGGAGAACGCTTTGCCGTTCGTAACTCTGGCGTTAATGCCGTTGTTGAAGGGGTGGGCGACCATGGTTGCGAATATATGACCGGTGGCAGGGTGGTTATTTTGGGTGATACAGGGCGAAACTTTGCTGCAGGAATGAGTGGTGGTATTGCCTACATATACGATGTGAAAGGCACTTTTGATATACTATGTAACAAAGAGATGGTTGACCTGGACCCGGTGGGCGAAGAGGATGTTGCTGAACTTAAATTAATGATACAGGCACATTATGATAGTACTGACAGCAGCGTAGCAAAATTTGTTTTAAACGATTTTGATAACCAACTGAAAAATTTTATAAAAGTGTTTCCGAAGGATTACAAAAAGGTTTTGGTTGATATGAAGGTTAAGCAAGCACAAACCGAAAACGCTAACCAGAAAAAATAGTAGTAAATACCTCTTTTTTTGGTAACTATTGGTTTATTGGAAGTAGAAAGCATATTAAAATTTTGGTTGCCTTCATTAGTTCTTTGTTCATCATTGTTGTGTCACTCACTTCAACAATTTATTTAAATAGGAGCAATAAAATATTACTCGGAATAATTATTTGAAATGGTTTGTTGCGCAGAGAAATTATAGTACAAGAGTGCGACGCAACGGTGTTACATAGATATTCCCAAGATGGGACAATAAAAATTATTACTAATACTAATCTTTAATTACGCTTACAAAAGTAATAGGGATCGTGTTGTAAAGCATTTAAAACTTAGTTGATAGCAATTTATAAGCATATGGGAAAACCTACCGGATTTTTAGAATTTACCAGAGAATTACCGCAAAAAAGGCCGGTAAGAGAACGATTGTTTGATTATAAAGAATTTGTAAAGCGTTACGAGGACGAAAAGTTGAATGCACAGGCAGCACGTTGCATGGATTGTGGTATTCCATTTTGCCACAACGGCTGCCCGCTGGGCAACCTGATTCCAGATTTTAATGATGCGGTTTACCGGCAAAACTGGGAAGAGGCTTACGAAGTACTTTCGGCAACCAACAATTTTCCCGAGTTTACTGGAAGGGTTTGCCCCGCACCCTGCGAAAGCAGTTGTGTATTAGGAATAAACCAGCCGCCGGTAACCATTGAGGAAATTGAAAAGCACATTATAGAAGTGGCTTTTGATAAAGGATTGGTAAAAGCGCATAAAGCTATAAATCGTACCGGTAAAAAGGTGGCTGTTGTAGGTTCGGGGCCTGCCGGGCTGGCCGCTGCGGCGCAATTAAATTATGCAGGGCACACCGTTACCGTTTACGAGAGGGATGATGCTCCGGGCGGTTTGTTACGTTATGGTATTCCGGATTTTAAACTAGAAAAATGGGTAATAGATAGAAGGATAAGCTTACTTGAAGAAGAAGGAATAGTATTTAAATGTAATGCTGAGGTAGGCGTAAATATTGGTATAAACGATTTGTTACGTACCAACCATGCACTGGTTTTAGCCGGTGGCTCTACCATTCCAAGAGATTTAAATATTCCCGGAAGAAATTTAAAGGGGATTTCGTTTGCGATGGATTTTTTAAAGCAGCAGAATAAACGTGTAAATAATAAGGTAGTTCATAACGACCTTTTGGCAACAGGCAAAAATGTGGTGGTAATTGGTGGTGGTGATACTGGCAGCGATTGCGTGGGAACATCAAACCGTCACCTGGCAAAATCCATTATTCAATTTGAGTTATTGCCTAAGCCACCCGATGCACGTACTACCTATATGCCCTGGCCTACATACCCAATGACTCTTAAAACCACCAGCTCGCACGAAGAAGGTGCCGACAGGCGCTGGGCCGTAGCAACAAAGAAATTTGTTGGAGATGACGAAGGAAATTTAAAAGGTTTAAAGATTGTAGAACTTGAATGGAAACTTACTTCGGATGGCCGACCGGCTCAATTTGTTGAAGTGCCGGGTTCGGAACGCGAAATACCCTGTGAAGTAGCTTTGCTAGCAATGGGTTTTGTACATCCTCAGCATACAGGTCTTTTAAATGAATTGGGTGTTGAATTAGATGAAAGAGGAAATGTAAAAACTACGGAAAAACATTACCAGACTAACATTACTAAAATTTTTACAGCAGGCGATATGCGGCGTGGACAATCTTTGGTTGTTTGGGCTATTAATGAGGGAAGGGAATGCGCAGCTAAAGTTGATGAATATTTATCTATGTAATCATTGTTAGGATAAAATAAAAAAAGTTGCCATTTTGGCAACTTTTTTTATTTTATAAATATTTTAAAATAACTGAATTATTAAAAATAATCGTCCACAAAGTACTTATAATCATATGTTTAGATTAATTATAGAGAATATATTTTCATTTTATAAAAATATTATTAAAATAAAAATATAATCTGTTAGTTTATTTATAGTTAAAAACTATATAATTTTCCATTATTAAGATACATTATATATTTTTATATCTAAACCAATTTTAATTGTATGAGTACAGTATCAATCAAAAAAATTGCTCCTTTTTTTGTTTTATGTTTAATTGCAGTTGCTGCAATTTTTATTCCGGTGCTTCCCGATTTTGATGGGTCGGCCGTTTACAGTTCTTCGGATATTGCGTGGATCATTGTGGCAACCGCCCTGGTATTTTTAATGACACCGGGCTTAGCCTTTTTTTATGGTGGAATGGTTCACCGTAAAAATGTGATCTCCACAATGATTAAAAGCGTTGTGGCAGCAGGTGTTGTGAGCATCCTCTGGGTTACAGTTGGGTTTAGTCTTTGCTTTGGTGAAGATATTGGTGGATTTATTGGTAACCCCTCTACATTTTTATTTTTTCAGGGGGTTAATTCGGGTGCACCGTTATTGCAGGGCGCAGCGGCCCCAATGACCATTCCTTTAACGTTGTTTGCATTATTCCAGTTAATGTTTGCAATCATTACTCCTGGCCTGGTAGTAGGTGCAGTAGCAGAACGTATTCGCTTTACTTCGTACATCTTATTCATCGTTTTATTTAGTTTGTTTATTTATGCTCCATTAGCGCACTGGACCTGGCATCCAGAAGGCTTCCTGTTTAAAATGGGAGTATTAGACTTTGCGGGTGGTACAGTTGTGCATATTTCGGCTGGTTGTGCAGCACTTGCAGGTGTTTTGGTTTTAAAGCGCAGAAAAGTACACATGGAACATCGTGAAATTCCACCTGCCAACATTCCTTATGTATTAATAGGTACAGGTTTACTATGGTTTGGTTGGTTTGGATTTAATGCCGGATCTGCATTAGGCGCAAATGCTTTAGCTGTATCAGCCTTCGCTACTACAAATACGGCTGCTGCCGCTGCAGGTTTATCATGGATGTTTTTTGATGTTGTAAGAGGTAAAAAACCTTCAGTACTAGGGTTTTGTATTGGTGCAGTTGTAGGACTGGTGGCCATTACGCCTGCTGCGGGTTTTGTAGGAATCCCTCAAAGTATATTTATTGGTTTTGTTGCAGCTATCATTTCAAACCTGGCCGTTTATTATAAATCTAAAACTTCACTGGATGATACACTGGATGTATTTCCCTGTCATGGTATTGGTGGAATGGTAGGTATGATTATGACAGGAATATTTGCTACAACAACCGTAAACAGTGGTGGAGCTGATGGATTGTTTTATGGTAATGCCGCCTTCTTCTTTACCCAGTTAAAAGGTTTGGCTATTGTGGTAGCTTATAGTTTTGTTGGCTCCTACCTTATATTCAAATTAATCAATTTTATTCAGCCAATCAGGGTTTCAATTGAAGAAGAAGAAGAAGGACTTGATGCTTCTCAGCACAATGAAAAATACTTACAGGGAACTTTATTGGTTAGCACCAATGGTATCGTAAAAGAAGAAAAGGCATCTGTATAAAATAACTTCTGGAACAAGTTACATACAAATGCCCTCTAATTATTAACCTAAAATCAATTACAATGTTAAGAAAAATTTTGACACTAGCTATCAGTATATCTATAGGTTTAACCGGTTATTCGCAAGATTCAAGTAAAACATCATCATTTACTTTGTCTGGTTCTGCTGATGTTTATTACAGGTACAATTTTAATAATCCTAAAGCCGGCGTTTTTAATAATCTTACCAGTTTTACCAATTCACATAATTCATTTGAGTTGGGTATGGCTTCCTTAAAAGCCGAGCATTCAATTGGTAAAGTGTCTATGGTAGCTGATTTGGGTTTTGGCAGGAGAGCGGATGAGTTTTCGTATAATGACGAAAAATCACGCCTTGCCATTAAACAGCTTTATTTTAGCTATGCACCCACTGAAAAGTTTAAGATAACTGTGGGAAGTTGGGCCACACATATAGGTTACGAATTGGTAGATGCTTACTTAAATAGAAATTATAGTATGAGCTATATGTTTTCGTATGGTCCTTTTTTTCACACTGGTATTAAAGGAGAATTTGTTGTGGGCGACAAAACTTCTATTATGTTAGGTTTGGCCAATCCTACTGATTTAAAAACAGCCAGTGGTATGCCCAAAATGGCAATAGCTCAGTTTGCTACCGGTACAAAGGATGATAAATTTAAATTGTACCTTAATTACCAGGGTGGCAACTTTACTGACTCAGCAAGGTTAAACCAGGCAGACGTTGTACTTACCTATGCATTAACAGATAAGTTTAGCCTTGGTTATAATGGAACCGTTCAATCTCGCCAGGCAAAAGTTTTCTCAAAATGGAGTGAGAATAAAAGTTGGTGGGGTTCTGCATTGTATGCCAACGTTGATCCAACCGACAAGTTTGGCCTTACTTTAAGAGCTGAATACTTCAGCGATAAAAAAGATGTGCTTGGTTTGAATAGCAAAATTTTTGAAACCACTTTATCTGCAAATTTTAAAATAGATAACCTTACTATTATTCCTGAACTAAGGTTAGATAACGCAAACAAAGAATTATTTACAAAATCAAATGGTGCATCAACAAAAAGTACTGTAACAGGTGTAATTGCTGCTGTTTATAATTTTTAAATATTTTTTCCAGGTCACTGTTCAATCATTCAATTCAAAAAAAGGCTGTCCAATTAGTGGACGGCCTTTTTGAGTTTATAACAATATTTATTAGGTGCATTATTTTTATGCGGTACAAGTGGGTGTACCGCAAAGGTTGGTCTGGCTACAAACGGGTCCTATTAATGAACTAAAGTTGATTCCATTATTAAATTATGCAATCATTTCAGGTTCAATTATTTTATAAATGTATTTACTACATTAATTTGTTTTAATACTTAAAAGTTTTGCTAACTTGGGTAATCCTAAACTTAAAACAACAAATGAGTAAGTTAACTTTAATTTTTAGTTGCCTTGTAGCCAGCCTTTTTATTTCTGGATGTGTAAGCACCAGCCGGGAGGATTTACAGAAAGAGCGTGATAGCGCGTATGTAAAATTAACCGATGAGGAAAAACGTTTACCCGTTAATGCATTGGCGGGTATTGAAATAGCAGATGGGTTGGAAGCAACTCTTTTTGCTTCGGAGCCCATGATTGGCAACCCTACCAATATTGATATTGATGCAAAAGGCCGGGTATGGATGTGCGAAGCGTATAATTATCGCCCAAAACTAAACCCCGACCATCCTACCAAAAGCGAAGGCGATAGAATTATAATTTTAGAAGATACCAACGGTGACGGTAAAGCGGATACCAGTAAAGTGTTTTACCAGGGAACCGATGTGAATGCAGCCCTTGGCATAGCAGTTTTAGGTAACAAAGTAATTGTTTCGTGTAGCCCCAATGTATTTGTTTTTACCGATGAAAATGGTGACGATATTCCCGATAAAAAAGAAGTACTGTTTACCCATGTTGGCGGTGAACAACACGATCATGCTATACATGCTTTTACCTTTGGAGCCGATGGTAAGCTTTATTTTAATTTTGGCAATTCCGGAGAACAGTTGATGGATAAAAACGGCAACTTAATTAGGGATAAAGATGGCGTTGAAATTACTAATAAAGGCTTGCCTTACCGGCAGGGAATGGTTTTCAGAATGAATGTTGACGGCACCGATGTGGAAGTACTGGGCCACAATTTTAGAAATAACTACGAGGCTGCAACTGATGCTTTTGGCACCATCTGGCAATCGGATAATGATGATGATGGCAACCAAAGCACCCGCATAAATTATGTAATGGAGTTTGGAAATTATGGTTATACCGATGAAATGACCGGTGCAGGCTGGAGAACCCGGCGTACTAATTTTGAAACTGAAATTCCAAAACGCCACTGGCATCAAAGCGATCCGGGATCCATACCCAATTTACTGCCAACAGGTGCAGGATCGCCTGCAGGAATGTGTATATATGAAGGAGATTTATTGCCTTCATTGTATCAAAACCAAGTGATCCATTGCGAAGCCGGGAATAATATTGTTAGAGCATATCCCGTTACAAAAGATGGTGCAGGGTACAAGGCAGAAATTAAACCCCTTATGGAAGGAACACGCGACCAATGGTTTCGGCCCATTGATGTTTGCACTGCCCCCGACGGTTCTATTTTTGTAGCTGACTGGTACGATCCAGGCGTGGGCGGACACCAGATGGGAGATATGGATAGAGGAAGAATTTATCGTTTATCACCTAAAGCAGGAAACTATACTATTGCCAAACCCGATTTAACAACACCCAATGGGGCTGTAGCAGCGCTTCAAAATCCAAATGGCGCAACCCGCTTTTTAGCCTGGCAAAAATTACATAGCTGGGGAGTTGAGGCAGAACCTGCTCTGCAAAAATTATGGTCGGGCAGCAATGTAAGAAATCGTGCAAGAGCCTTATGGTTGCTGGCAAGAATACCTGGTAAAGAAGATCATTACCTCATGGAGGCCCTAACCGATTCTGATCCTGATATCCGGATTACAGGTATTAGAGCTGCAAGGCAGGTTAAACCCGATGTAATGCCATACCTAAAAAAAGTGGCACAGGATTCCGATCCACAAGTTCGCCGCGAGGTTGCCATTGCTTTACATCATTTAAAACATCCTGATGCGGCCAATTTATGGGCTGACCTTGCATTGAAGTACGATGGAAAAGACCGCTGGTATCTTGAAGCTTTAGGAATTGGTGCGGATAACCAGTGGGATGCCTTTTTAACCGCATGGAAAAACAAGGCGGGCGAACAAATCAATTCAAATAGTGGTCGTGATATTGTTTGGAGGTCACGTTCTGCGCTTGCTTTGCCCATGCTGGCAAAAAATATAAGTGATGAAAAAATTAACGCACAGGACCGGTTAAAATATTTCAGGGCTTTTGACTTTATTACCTCCCCCGAAAAGGAAACCGTATTATTAGGTTTACTGGATAATAAAGGATCTAAAAAAGATGAAATCGTTTTAACTACATTAAACCATTTATCCGCCGAAAGCCTCCCAAAATCTTCAAAGTTAAAATCCGCTCTATACGAAACGTTGGTTAAAGTAAAAGGCACCCAACCTTTTGTTGATTTGGTAGGGAGGTATAAACTTACCGATCAAAACGAAGATTTACTAAAAATGGCACTAGCCATGCCCGATAGTAGTTTAGGATCAGAAGCTGCAGGCCTGCTGGTTAGCGCTGGCGGGGCATCTCTCTTAAAAAACGCCATTAACAGCAGCGATACTTCCATTTCTTTGGCAGCCTTAAAAACGCTGTCAAAAGGAGGAAGCAAGGAGTCTAAAATGATGATGGAGGAAATTATAAAGGACCCAAAAATTAACCTGGGCATTCGCCAGGTGGCCGTTACAAAACTCGCCGGAGGCTGGAGCGAGTCGGAAAGCTTGTTAAATATGATTAAAGAAGGAAAATTACCAAAAGAGTTGCAGGCAACAGCCGCTGCGGGGCTTAGTAAAACCTACCGTAAGGAAATAAGGCAGGAGGCCCTTAAATACCTTCCGGTAAATAATGTAAATGGAAAACCTTTGCCTCCCATAAATACTTTGATTGCTTTAACAGGTGATCCGGCAAATGGAAAACAAGTGTTTCTTAAAACATGCTCAACCTGCCACCAGGTAGGGGCGGAGGGTCTGGCATTTGGCCCTGCCTTATCCCAGATAGGTAGTAAGCTTACTAAAGATGCACTTTACATGGCCATCATTCACCCCGACAATGGAATTAGTTTTGGCTATGAAGGGTATGTTTTTAATATGAAGGATGGCAATATTGTTGGCGGTATTATTTCAAGCGAAACAAATGACGCTATTGAAATAATGAGCCCCGGCGGTTCAAAAAAACGCTACGAAAAATCGCAGGTAGCTTCACGCAAAATAATGGAAAATTCCATGATGCCTTCCAATCTTTACCAAACCATAACGCAGCAGGAGCTTGTAAACCTTGTTGAATACCTGCATACTTTGCAGGGTAAGGATGTTGTAAAAAAGTAAAACAAGAGTAACGTAAAACGCCGGTTAAGAAATAAATCTTAACCGGCGTTTTTTTTATATCGAGCCCGGCAGTTACACTATTTTAAGCTTTACTTGCGTCGCACTCTTGT
>JBBSJX010000129.1:0-9868 GCA_038256825.1 Chitinophagales bacterium | reverse complement strand
GATTTTCAAAGCGGGTTAAACAACAGGGGATTTACTTTTACCAATCCTAATGCCAGTAAAACCTGCGGGTGCGGAACCAGCTTTGCCGTTTAATTAATTAGTTTAAGAATAGTTGAATAAAGTGTTATCAGTACAAATGTGCGAACCGCCGGTTTTCGGTCTGGCTGCAACGTCTGCCAGGTAAAGAACAAAAAGGCGGAACCATAATTTAAATAGACAATCAGATCGCTACAAATAAAAAGTCCCGCACAATTGCGGGACTTTTTTTTGATATTATTGTTTATAGCTAGGCGTGAACCCTTCTGTCAACTTTTGTAGTTACGGTATCGGCAGCTCCTAATGGTTTGTCTTTGGCAAGATCCATTAAGATTGGAGCCGCAACAAATATTGATGAGTAAGTACCTGTGATAACACCAATTAACATTGCGAAAGCAAATCCGCGGGTTACTTCACCACCAAAAATAAACAGGGAAAGGATGGTTAAGAATACGGTTAACGATGTCATAATTGTACGACTTAATGTTTCGTTAATCGCTTTATTAATGATGGTTCCTTTATCTACACCTTTTAGTATACGGCTGTCTTCACGAATACGGTCGAATACAATTACCGTATCGTTCATAGAGAAACCAATTACCGTTAATATGGCTGCAATAAAGTGTTGGTCAATTTCAAGCGGGAAAGGAACAAAATCTTTTAAGAAACTAAACACGATTAATGTTACAAATACGTCGTGCAACAAGGCCACAATAGTTCCCAATGAATACCTCCAATCGCGGAAACGAATAAAGATGTAGAAACAGATTGCCAATAATGAAACAATGGTTGCTGTTTTAGCACCTGTTTTCAAATCGTCGGAAATGGTTGGAAGAACGGTTTGTGAACTTTGCTTATACTTTGTATCAAACTCTCTATAACTTAAACCCTGGGGTAAAAATGGTTTTAAACCATTAAACATTTTAGATTCAACAATAGAATCAACATTAGGACCTGTTTCGCTGATTAAATGCGAAGTAGTAATGTTTAACTGGCTGTTGCTACCGATGGTTTTAATTACAGGGTATTCACCAAATTCGGTTTTAAGTGCATTAGCGATAGCATCTCTTTCAACCGGCTTACCAAATTGAATGGTGTAGCTACGTCCACCGCTAAATTCAACACCTTCATCAAAACCGTGGAAGAATGAAGCAATACCTACTAACAGAACAACTACTGAAATGCCATAGGCAACCTTACGGTACTCTACAAACTTATAAGCTGCATGTTTAAAAATTTTGCGGCTGATTGGAGTAAAATATTCAAAGTGACGGTTCTTTTTAGTGTACCAGTCAGATATTAACCTGGAAATTAAAATACCACAGAATAAAGATAACAGGATACCCAAAATTTGAGTAGTTGCAAATCCTAGTACCGGGCCTAAGCCAAAATAGAATAAAATAATTGCAGTAAGTAAAGTAGTAACGTGACCGTCTAAAACCGGGGCCATCGCTCTCTTATAACCGTCGTTAACAGCAAGCTGGTAACCTTTACCGCGGGTTAATTCTTCTTTGATCCTTTCAAATATAATTACGTTGGTATCCACTGCTAAACCAATGGTTAATACCAGGGCCGCAATACTTGGAGCAGTTAGGGTTGCTCCTAAAGCGCTTAATATTCCAACAGTAAATAATAAGTTTAAAATAAGGGCAATGTTTGCAACCCATCCTGCTGTGTTAAAATAAACCAGCATTAATACAAAAATTACGATGAAGGCAATTACAAACGCAATGGTACCACCCTGTATAGCATCCTGTCCAAGGGTTGGACCTACAACCTGCTCCTGAACAATTTTTGCAGGTGCAGGAAGTTTACCACTCTTTAATATATCAGCAAGATCCTGTGCTTCTGTTAAAGAGAAACTACCGGTAATTTCGGAACTACCATTGGGAATTACACCATTTACAAAAGGAGCGCTGTAAACAATGTCATCCATAACAATAGCAATAGGCTTACCGATATTGTCACCAGTCATTTTTGCCCAGATTTTTTCACCCACTTTGTCCATATTCATTTTGATGGCAACGCGACCTCTTTCATCAAAATCCTGGCGTGCATCGCTAACGTGCTCACCTTCCAACTTGGCAAGGGTGGCGCCATCAACTGTTTTTACGGCATATAAGGGTAAGAATCCTTTAGCTTTTGGATCACTGTCTTCCTGTTTGCCAAACATAAACATCATGTTTGCAGGAAATTTGTTTTTTACAATATCCATTCTAAGGTAAGAGTTCAACAATCCGGTATCGGAAGTTTGAACATAACCGATAGCTGCAGGATATTGTACCTGGCCATCTTTACCTTGTTGTGGTTGAAGTAAACCGATTAATGCTGTTAATGGATTTTGGTTAGCAGCTTTATTATCAAGTGTTGAAGCCGTTGTTTTGCTGGTATCCAAACCGCTGAGAGTAGCAGTTTTTGTAGTATCAACTTTAGTATCGGCCGCAGGGGTTTGAGTAACCGCAGCAGTTGTATCTACTTTAGTTTCAGTTCCTGACAGGTAAGAAGCCAAAGCTTTTTCAGCTTCCTGGTAACCGCCATAGATTTCGCCTATGTTGTACACCTCAAAAAACTGGAGGTTTGCTGTAGACTGTAAGTATTTACGAACTCTTTCAGGATCGGTAACGCCTGCCAATTCAATAGTTATAATGCCTTTTGCTTCATCAAGATTGATGGTTGGTTGTGCAACTCCAAACTTATCTATACGGGTACGTAGTATATTATAAGTGTTGTTAACTGCACTCTTCGCCTGCTCACGTATGTAACTGGTAACTTCTCCATCGCTGCTTTGAAAGCTGATGCGTTTGTTACTGGCCGGAGCAAAAATGGTGGCCAGCTTTACATCAGGATTGATTTTCTTGTATTCTTCAGTAAATAAAGTAATAAAATCGGCACCACTGTTTGCTTTGCGCCTGTTGGCTTCATCAATAGCTTTGGTAAAAGCAGGGTCCTTACTGTAACTGGCTAACGATTTTACTAAACCATCCAGGCCTACTTCCATTGTTACGTTCATACCTCCCTGGAGGTCGAGACCTAACATTAGTTCCTGGTCTTTGGCGTATTGATAAGTACCCAGACCTAAAACGATCTTTTCATTTTTAGTACTATCTAATAAACGTTGAAGACGGGTCTTTTTGATAGACGCCAACGAGTCTTCGTAGAAAGCCTGTAACTCTTTATTGCCGGGATATTTTTGATCCGGGGTAGGGTAGTTAGCTTTTAGCCATTTTTCGGCTCTATCTTCCATCTTGTTTTCGTGGTTGTGAACGAACCACGTAAAACTCAATTGGTACAAACAAATCAAGATTAATGCTATAGCAAAAATCTTCACCAAACCTTTCAGTTGCATACTAGTAAGGGTTTACAAAATTTTTTAGAGCGGCAAAGATAGGGGTTTGAGGTTACAAATTTTTTAAAAAAACCTGTCAAAATAAATGCTTATAAGCTGTTGAAATTCAATAGTTTAATGGAAATATGGCGTTGATAATTTTAGTTAATT
Organism: Chitinophagales bacterium; assembly: GCA_038256825.1. Classification (GTDB taxonomy): domain Bacteria; phylum Bacteroidota; class Bacteroidia; order Chitinophagales; family Chitinophagaceae; genus Segetibacter. The sequence goes on along the minus strand of JBBSJX010000129.1, from coordinate 6,336 downwards.
TTCTGAAAGTTTTACTTCTTTTCAATAAAACACTTAAGAAATAATTTTGAATTACAAAGGATTGTTTTGATACCAGTGAATTATTTAAACTTTTAGCAAGAAGGTATTTTATTGAAGCATTTTAAAAACAAGGGGTAGATTATGATGGTTTATAAAACAAATAGTAAAAATGTTGCTTTTTGTTTGCCGTACAAGTGAGTGACACAACAATGTTGATTTGAAAAACTTCTGTTGGCCAACAAAAAAATACATTTTAGTTGATAGTGGTATTTCTATGTGAGGCAAAAATTTAAATATTATATGTTCACTTTATTAAACTATTGTATTTTAGCCGATTAACATTACCGGTAAATTAGTAGATGAGTTTTCAAAAGCAGATAGCACAGAGCCTTGTTTGGCGGGGATCATATTTTGCAACCATACTGGTGATGAACATTTTTCTCAGTCGCTATTTTGAGGCTGGAAATGCAGGTTGGATCTATTATCTATCTAACAACTTTTCATTTTTATTAATTCTGGTTGGTTTAACCATTGAGAACGGGGTGAATTATTATGCTTCTAAACAGGAGATTAATCACCACAGACTGGCCTGGTTCTCCATTGTATGGACGATATTGGTGGCAGTTCTGGTATTTATTGGGTTGTGGTTTTACTTTGGCCGCTTTAAGGATACTTCGTTTCTTACGCGTTCACAATATTTGTATTATGCCATCTGTTATATTGCCGGTATACAATTAACTAATTTTTTTACAGTATTGTTTTATGCGCATAAAAACTTTTTTCTTCCCAATTTTTTAATGGTTTTGCTTAACATACTGGTAATTCTAATTATTCCAAAACAGGTAGGTATTGCGCATACCAATGCCGGGTTTATTATAAAACTTTACTTTGGTTTTTTTGTGATAACCGGGCTGGTACTTGCCGTTGCCTTTATCATTAAAAATAAAAGTTGGCAGGTAATAGAGTTGCCATCGTTTAGGCAGTTACAGCAACTACTTAAATATGCTTTGATGGCCTTGAGCGCCAACATTATCTTCTTTCTCGTATACCGGGTGGATTATTGGTTTGTTCAGAAGTTATGCTCGGCCGAAGCCCTTGGAAATTACATACAGGTTAGCAAGCTGGCGCAAATGCTATTGATTATTCCCACCATTATTTCAAGTGTAGTTTTTCCGCATACCGCAGGGGGAATGCATTTAGCCGAAATGAAGGACAATATTATGCGGATAGGAAGGATAACAACGGTGGTTTATGTTGTGCTCATTATTGTTATTGCAATACTTGGAAACTGGATGTTTCCTTTTGTTTTTGGTAAAACATACAACCTGATGTATGCACCAATTTTGTTATTACTACCCGGTATTTGGGCATTAAGCAACCTGTTTATTTTAAGCGCTTACTTTGGCGGAACCAACCAGGTACGGGTTAATATAAAAGGTGCTGCCCTGGGTTTGCTGGTAATAATTTTGGGTGATTTTTTGTTTATAAAAAAATACGGCATTCAGGCTGCAGCAGTAGTAAGTACACTTGGGTATTTCGTAAACTTCCTATACTCGTTTCACAATATGAAAAAAGAACACCAGGTTTCAATAACCGAATACTGGATGTTAAATAAAGAAGATATTAAATGGCTCAGAGCAACTATACAACGATAAACGACCTGGTTTTCCCTTTTAAAAACTATGTACTGGCTTTGCCGGGATGGTATCCTACCTGGCTTGACCCGCTACCCGGCGATTTTAATCAGCGCCATATTATTGCTGCAGGTTTGCAGATGCCGCAAATCGTTTTATACATTGGTAAAGACCAATCAGGCATGGTAAAAAAAGTAGAAACAAGGTTTAACCAGCTTTCCAAAACGGTAATTGAAATCAGGGTAATTTACCCGTCGCTCAAAAATAATTACCTCGATGCCTTTAATTCTAATCTCACCTTTTTCAGGCTACTCAATAAATTCAGTTCTCTTATAAAAAAGCGTTGGGGGCCACCCATATTATTGCATAGTTATATTGTAATCAGGGGCGGACTTGCCGGCTTACTGCTGAGTAAAAAATGGAAACTACCATTTGTGCTTACCGAAAACTGGACCATTTATTACCCCGAAGACCCCGGTTACCTGCCCCGTCGCAATAAGTTTTTCAGGTGGACAGTTAACAAGGTTTATAATAACCTCACCCGGTTTTTACCGGTAACACAAAACCTGCAAGCAAAAGTGACCGGTTTAATTAAAGAGGTTCCTTATACAGTAATACCCAACGTAGTGGAAACAGGCACCTTTTACCTGAAAGAAAAACCGGCTGCAAATGGCACCTTCAGGTTTATTCATGTGTCAACCATGATCTATCAAAAAAATCCAGAGGGTCTTTTGCGGGGATTTAAAGCTTTTAACCTTCAGCATCCAAAAACATTGTTATTAATGGTTGGCCCTTACGAGGACAAAGTTTTGCAATATGCCAGGCAACTGGGTTTAGGGGAGGACGTGGTAAAATTTACCGGGGCGGTGCCATATAAAAAAGTTGCCGAATTACTGTTTTCGGCAGAAGCATTGGTTTTGTTTAGCCGGTACGAAAACCTGCCGTGTGTAATTTTGGAAGCATTTTGTTGTGGAATTCCTGTTATCAGTACTAAAGTTGGCGGTATTGCAGAAGTGATAAACAACGAAAATGGTATTTTAATAACCAACGAAAAAGAAGACGAACTAATTGAAGCCTTTACCACTTTATATTCCGGGTATAATAATTACAATCGCGAAAAAATAGCAAGTGCGGCTTTTACTAAATTTAGTTGCGAAGCTGTTGGCCAGCAAATTAACCAGGTGTACGAAGATGTTTTAAGTAATAATAAACTTTAGTAAAAAAAAATTTTTTTGGTTACAAGCATAGTGCATAAATGTTACATCGTTGCCACGCTCGGTTCAAATTCAGTATTTCATAGCACCGATTTAATCGGGGGCAGTTTACCCTGAGTATGTCGAAGGATCGAATTATTTTCATCTTCAAGCCATTAGGCATCAAAAAAAGAAACGCTCCACAATTGCAGAGCGTTTCAATTCTTAATCTTAAATCCTTACTTCATTTTATCTTTTATGCCTTGAGCCATTTCGTGGTGGTGTTTTAAGGTGGGTAATACACCTGAGGCGAAAGATTTTATTTCAGCATCCTTACCATTGTTGGCTTCTTTTTCATACAGTTCCACATCTTCTTTGTGGTCATCCACCATAAAATCTATATAAGCTTTGTCAAAATCAGCACCCTTTTTCTCTTTTAAATCATTTATATGTTTCATCTGGTCCTCACCTGGTGCACCAGGTAAACTTATGTTTTTAGCGGCAGCTATCGTTTTCAATTCTTCATTGGCCTTTGAATGATCGGTAACCATCTGGTTTCCAAAGTTTTTAACTTCTTCGGATGCTGCATTAGTGGCTGCAAGGTTCCCTAGTTCTACTTCCATTAATCCTCCACTGGCAGCTTTTATCGCAAATTCTCTGTCATCTTCCATCTTTTCATCTTCAAACTTTTTTTCATTCATATTTTCTGCCACTTCAGTACTGTCGGTCGATTTATTTTCGTTGCATGCGGGTGCAAACGTAAACGAGGCAATAAATAAAACCGGGATAAGCATCTTTTTCATTTTTTTTATTTTTTGATTATTAATGATCACATGTTTTAAAAAAGGCGTGCCACAAACTTTAGTGTCAATAAAATGATAAAATTGCCTGAATAAAAAATGGTTGAAGTTTAATGGTTTGTTAAACAAATATTTTAATAGGTTATTATACCATATAAATTCATAAAAAGATTAATTAAAAATCTCCTTTCTTTGTAATCCTGATTAAATATTAGATTCCAGATTTCTATGAAAACGGTCCCCCAAAAAATTCTTAAAGTTTTGTTTGTTGATGATGATTCGGATGAATCGTATCTGTTTAATGAAGCTCTGGAACAATCAAAATTACCAATAGAACTATCCCGTGCACTCGATGGAAACCAATTGCTTAAAGCCCTCGAAGGCGAAAATATTCCAGATATCATTTTAATGGATATCAATATGCCTTACAAGGATGGGATCGAAGCCCTGGAAGAAATCAGGTCTAACAAAAACTTTAATAATATACATATCATTATTTATTCAATTACAAAGGATATGTTGGCTGTAAAAAAGGCATATGAAAAAGGTGCGGATATGTACCTGGTTAAACCGGAAAACTTTGACGGCATGCTTGAGGTAGTTAACAGGATTTATAGCATGGACTGGAATAGTTTTATCCGTCCTTCACGCGAAAACTTTGTGCTCGATTTAAATAGCTATTAGCACTTTGGATTTATTGGAAGTTTGCAGGAATGCTCTGGCATAAATTTTTGAATGGAAGTAGTGAAGTTTTCTAAAAACCTTACCTAATATTTAAATCAACTTTATGCAAAATTCAAAAAAGGCTGAAGATCAAAATAGCAATACCCGAAATGAAGAAAAGGCAAAAGTAGGCAATGCCGAAAAAGCTACGGGTCCAGCCATGGGTGATCTTCCCTTAACTTCAAAAAAAGACGATCAGCAAAATTTTACAGGTAAAAAAGCAAAAGAAAAAGAAAAGCCTGGTTCCGATAAAGATAAAAAAGGTTCAGACAAAGTTTGATTCCGAAATAATAGATTATAAAACTTCAAATGGTTTTTAGAAAACCTACATTACAAGTGGTGACCGTTTTGTGGGTTTAAATAATTTATTGCTAAATGGCAGGGAAGATATTAATAGGGAAGTTTATCGGGTATTGCTGTTTCATGTTTTTTGCAACTTCCGCTTTAGCGCAGGACGACTCAATAAATAAGGTTAATAGTAGATTTTTCCCAAAAATTTTCCAGCGCATAACCGATGCGGTAACCGTATCAAATAAGGATAGTTCTTTAAAAACTACTATCCTCAACGCTCAAAGTGAAACCCCATTTTTGCCTTTCCAGGGCAAAGTAATCCGCTCCATTTCTACACAGGAACTTGGTTTTGAAATAACACTTAGCGACACTACCAGGCGGATTAACTATTTTGGCACCCGTATTTTAAATGCATTACATACCGATTCAAGAAACTGGGTTATCCGCAATAACCTATTCATTAAAAAAGGCACCCGGATAAATCCTTATTTATTTGCAGATAATGAACGTTTTCTCCGCTCACTCGAATTTATACAGGATGCACGTATCGTCATAAATGAAATTCCCGGTAATCCCGACTCTGTTGATGTGGTTGTTATTACAAAAGATCTTTTTAGCATTACCGGCTCCCTTGATATTGGAAGTGCAAAAAGGCAGAAGATAAGAATTGCGGAAACGAACTTTGCCGGAATGGGGCAAAAAATACAATTTACAGCCTTACGCGATAAAAACAGGTTTCCTGTTTATGGCTACGACTTTTTGTACACAAAAACCAATTTAGCGCATAGTTTTATTAATGCCAGTATAGGGTATAGTCAAATCAAGCCCGATATTGCGGGTGATGATGGAGAAAGAGCATTGGTTTTTCAATTAGGCCGGCCCCTTATTTCACCCTATTCGTATTTTGCCGGTGGTGCCGATGTTAGTTTTTTTAGTAACACTAATCGTTATGCTAAACCTGATAGTCAATTTTATGATTACAAATACAACTACGTTGATGGATGGATCGGCTATAATATGGGCGTGTCAAAGCTTGTTCAAAATAATTCCGAACGTAGCAGAAGCTTCATTGCTTTTAGGTACCTGTCGTACAAGTTTGATAAAAAGCCTTTCCAGGTAGGATCGGGTTTTCATCCTTTTTTTAATGATCGGCAGGCTGCATTAACTGAACTAACTTTCTTCAGGCAAAACTTTTATAAAACCAATTATATTTATGGATTTGGAACCACTGAAGATGTTCCCTTTGGATATAACATTGCTATAACTGCGGGCTGGTATAAACAGCTTGATCTGCAAAGGCCCTATGCCGGGTTTAGCGCCAGCCGCTATGTTGTTTCGCGCAGGGGAGGGTTTATGGAATATTTTTTTAAAACCGGCGCGTTTTACAATCAAAAAAAGTTGGACGATGCAAGTATTATTGCCGGAGCCCGGTTATATAGCCGCCTTTTTTTATTCGACAACATAAAAATCAGGCAATTTTTTAAAACAAGTTATACACGGCTTTACCGGCGCATTGTTTATGACCCTTTGCGTATAAACAATTCGCTTGGTTTGCAATTTTTTAATATTGATTCTTTAAAAGGCGACCAGCGTTTAAGTTTATACAGCGAAACATTTTTCTTTACCCATCGTAAAATATTTGGTTTTCAATTAGCGCCTTTCACTTTCTTAGATGCAACCGTTTTAACACCCGAG
>JBBSJX010000128.1:0-9886 GCA_038256825.1 Chitinophagales bacterium | reverse complement strand
CCAATAAATAACTTATTTAATCCTTCCCTGTTTTATACCAAACGACATTAAAACATTTGCGTTACCCGTTTGCCTTGTTGCAACACGCACAAAAGTACAAGAGTGCGACGCAACAATGTTGCCCAAATACCCTCAAGCCCGGACACAAAAAATCCTGCTTTAAGCAATAGTAACAATGCATTAAAGCAGGATGATTATTTAGATTAACCAGGGTTTACATAAACTTACCGGTATAACTTTCTTTTATTTTAGCCAACCCCGCAGGCACACCGCTGTACACCAGGTTACCACCCGCATCGCCGGCTTCGGGGCCAAGATCAATTACCCAGTCGGCACTTTTAATTACATCGGTATTGTGCTCAATTACAATGATGGAATGCCCCTGCTCAATTAACGCATTAAACGATGCCAGTAATTTTTTTATGTCGTGAAAATGCAGGCCGGTGGTAGGTTCGTCGAACACAAATAAAATATGCCCGCTGCCTTTACCTTTGCCAAGAAAACTGGCCAGTTTTACACGCTGCGCCTCGCCCCCGCTCAGGGTATCGCTGCTTTGACCCAATTTAATATAACCCAGTCCAACGTCCTGTAAAGGCTGTATGGCCTTCGCTAAATTTTTCTCCTCTTTAAAAAACTCGATGGCTTCGTCCACGCTCATATCCAGCACATCGTAAATGCCTTTCATTTTATAGGTAACTTCCAGCACTTCTTCCTTAAAACGCTTGCCGTTACACACATCGCAAACCAGGTGCACGTCGGCTAAAAACTGCATTTCAACCACTTGTTCTCCCTCACCTTTACAAGCATCGCAACGGCCACCATCTACATTAAACGAAAAATGTTTTGGCTGAAAACCGCGCATTTTTGATAAGGGTTGTTTTGAATACAATTCCCTTATTTCATCATAAGCTTTTATATAAGTAACCGGGTTGCTCCTGCTCGATTTACCAATAGGGTTCTGGTCAATCATTTCAAGTTGGCTTATGTAATCCGCATCGCCGGTTATAGCTTTATGAAAACCAACTTTTTCGGCAAACTCCCCTTTTAGTTTTTTTAGTGCCGGAACCAATACCTGTTTTACCAGGGTGGTTTTACCGCTTCCGCTCACCCCGCTTACCAAGCATAAGGTGTTTAAAGGAAAAGTGACATTGATGTTTTTTAAATTGTTGTGGCGGGCACCTTGTACGGTAATGCTGCGTGTAGATTTACGCAGGTTTTTTGGCGGCTCAATTTTCAATTCGCCTTTTAAATATTTACCCGTTAAACTTTCGGGATTTTGGATCAGCTCATCATAATTACCGGCAGCAACTACTTCGCCACCTAAATGACTTGCCAGCGGCCCCATATCAATAATATAATCAGCCTGCCGCATCATTAACTCATCGTGCTCCACTACTACTACTGTGTTACCCAAATCCCGTAACTCCTTCAGCACTAAAATCAGGCGCTCTGTATCGCGGCTGTGTAAACCTATTGAGGGTTCATCTAAAATATATAGTGAATTGGTAAGATTGCTTCCCAGGCTTCGCGTTAGCTGGATGCGCTGGCTTTCGCCACCACTGAGCGAATTTGCCAGGCGATTTAAGGTTAGGTAGCCCAAACCAACATCAAGCAGCGTTTTAACACGATGATGTAATTCTATTAATATACGCTTACTTACCTGTTGATCATAATCGCTTAATTGTAACTGGTTAAACCATTGTTGTAAATCTTTAACAGGCATCTGGCACAATTCACCAATATGTTGCCCACCTACTTTTACATATAAAGCTTCTTTTCGCAAACGGTAACCTTCACAAACCGAACATTCAGTACGGCCACGGTAGCGGCTTAGCATAACCCTATATTGAACTTTATACAAGTTTTGCTCTACCTCTTTAAAAAAATCATCAATTCCATTTACATGAACGTTCCCTTTCCAAAGCTCTTTATACTGGTCGGCCGTAAGATCAGCAATAGGTGTATGCACCGGAAAACTGAAGTTTTTAGCTGCTCTTACAAAAGTCTCTTTCCATAGCCCCATCTTCTCTCCTTTCCATGGTGCTACTGCGCCTTCGTATACACTTAACCTTTTATCAGGGATTACCAGGTCGGCATCAATTCCTCAAACCTGTCCAAAACCTTCGCAAACCGGGCAGACGCCAAATGGATTATTGAACGAAAATAAATTGGGCACCGGCTCTTCAAATTGTATACCATCCAATTCAAATTTATTACTGAAATGCATTAGCCGCTGTGTATCTATTTCTAAAAACATTTCACCTTCACCCTCATAGAAAGCGGTACCAATACTATCGCTAAGGCGGTGTACATCATCCTCATCAAATTCCTTTACAACTATCCTATCAACCAGTATGTAAGTAGTTTGACTGGCTTTATCGGCCTTTTTACCACCTTTAGCTGGTTTAACTTTTACCAGTTTTTCAGTTAGCTCATCATCTGTTAGTTCAAGTAAATCTTCAATCCGTGTAATTTCGCCAGCGGCATTTTCTGTAGAGGCATCTCCGGCAGAAACGTTTGAAGTGTACATACGGCTAAAACCTTTTTGCAACAGAATGCTTAGTTCCTCTCTTACCTGGCGGTTAGCATGTTGTTTAAAAGTAGCAAGCATTAAAACCCGGGATCCTTCAGTTAAAACATTTATCGCTTCCGTTACATCCTTTACATCATCCTTTTTAACTTCTCTCCCACTGAGTGGCGAAATGGTATGACCCGCCCTTGCAAATAATAATCGCAGGTAATCATACATTTCCGTCATGCTACCTACGGTACTTCTCGGAGTACGGGTACTTACTTTTTGCTCAATAGCAATAGCAGGACAAAGCCCTTTTATAAAGTCCACGTCGGGCTTGTTCATACGCGCCATAAATTGCCTGGCGTAAGCGCTTAAGCTTTCGGCATACCGGCGCTGACCTTCAGCAAATAAAGTATCAATAGTTAACGACGACTTTCCTGAACCGGAAACCCCCGTAACCACAATTAATTTGTTACGAGGAAACTCAACACTAACATTTTTTAAATTATGTGTGCGAGCTCCCTGAACAATGATATTATCGTTTGAAGAAAGAACACGCTTTTTGGAGGGTGCCGCAATAGTTGCAGACAATTTTTTTGCCATAATGGATGGCAAAAATAATCAAAAACCTATGCCTGTATATTTAAAGGCGCGTTAAGGGTTAGGTAATGATTTAAATGAAAAAAAAGTGGCCTAAAAAACAAAAGAAAGATTATGATCTAATAATTCTCCGTATACAAAAGCGTTTTAGCATACAACAAAAGCTGGGGATTAAATAAACCTTTAAGAACTACACCCAATATTAATTGCTGCTTAAAATGTATACTTTACAAAGTATAAAAAAGGTTATTATTAAGGTTAAGAGCAAATAAAACCCAATGCGGTTATGCTTTAAGCTGTTAGGATTATTACAAGTTGTTAAATAAGTTTTACTTCACATTTAATTAATAACAATGCTCTAAAAATGAGAATTGTTGCTAAATGAACCCTTAAAAAAAACAACCTTAAACCTTTAAAAAATATATATCCGAAAATACAGGAGTAATAATACAGAACTTTTTTTTCAATAATCTATATCCAATCCAACTTAAAACCAGTATCACATGAAAACCATTACACAATTAACCGACACCCAGTTGGTAAAACAATTTCAGGAAGGTAACGGCCTTGCGCTTGAAGTACTTGTAAACCGGTACAAGGACAAAATTTTTTCTTCCATTTTATATCTTGTAAAAGACAAGTATCTTGCTGAAGACCTGTTCCAGGACGTTTTCATTAAGATCATTGATACCATCAGGAACAATCGCTACACCGAAGAAGGCAAGTTTTTACCATGGGCCATGCGCATTTCACACAATCTTTGCGTTGATCATTTTCGCAAAGTGCGCCGTACCCCTTCCATTAAAACAAGCGACGACCGAGATATTTTTGAGATGATCGACACTTCGGAAAAAGGAGCCGACATTAAACTAATTCAGGGCCAAAGCCACGACAGGGTTCGTAAACTACTGGATTTGTTACCCGAAGAACAAAAAGAAGTAATTGTATTACGACACTTTGCCGACCTGAGTTTTAAAGAAATTTCGCAGATTACCGATTGCAGCATAAACACTGCTTTAGGGCGTATGCGTTACGGATTAATTAATCTACGTAAAATGCTAACAGAAAAACAAATTGCTTTGTAAATTTAATTACAAAAATATTGTCACTCTGAACCGCCAACCGGCGAATTTGAAATAGGTTCGTTTAGCTTGCCAAAGCGGAAGGATGTATTTAGGGTGACAACCTGATTGGCTGAAAAATTATAGAAAAAGCTTCCAGTAACCTGGGAGCTTTTTGCATTTTAGCAATGCTGGTTACTACTACAATTTTATTTTATTGACCAGGCTGCAGCATAAAAAAGAAGCATTTGTTGCGTCGCACTCGTGTACCACATAACATTGTGGTACACTTAAAGACCATGCTAAGAACAACTTTTAATAATATAATAAATGGTTGTAAGCTGCCTAAAGTAACAATGTACAAGAGTGCGACGCAACAATGCCCCATTGCAGCACTATAGCCTGTAAACCCAAAAAAAAATAATTAACTACCTTAAATTTTGCAGAAAAAAGATTACAACCCTAATAAACTGCATTGTAATCCACCTTAAAATCAACCGTTGTATATGTGTCGGCCTTAACTTCAACCAGGAAAATATTATTATGCTCATCAAACCGGTTGGCGTAGTAAAGCGTACCTATTTTGGCAAAAATTGAGTACGAACCAACTGGCAAATCCACTTTAAACGAACCATCGGTTGCTGATACTGTTTCCAAAATAAGCTTGCTTTTGATTTCGCTATAAAAAGGAGAATCTTTTTGCTGAACTACCTGGTTTACATTGGTGGTTTCAAAAATATAAAGCCTGGTTTTAAAACCGGGAGCTTCCCCTCTATTATTTTCGGTGTTATCAGGGTATGCTTTTGAATTTTTAATCCCTGGCATTTGATTACCCGTTACCTGGTAAACAACCCCCTGGATGCCCTGTTTACGCTGAATTTTTTTAGCGGCGCAACCTATATTCATAAATGAAAATGCTATTATAAAAATGGATAATAATTTCATGCGAGATAATGTAATTTTAATTTTTTGTTTCATCCTTTTACAGGAAATTACTTTTTGCAAGTTTTTTATAAATAAGATTTTTTAAAGTTATTACATGTTTAAAATAAAAGTACTGTTTAGCATTTTAATATGTTTTCCGGTTTTGTTGCAGGCCCAGTTAAAAACTAATTCCCCTGTTCTTAAAAATGCCGAAATCGCAGCCAGGTTACAAAATATAGACCTGCAGGAAAAGCTACTTGTCCTTGCTATAAAAAAAGGCTGGGAAATGGAAATGTATGGCAGGGATGGGAAAAAATCTATTCTTGTAGGAGTTGATTCTGCAGGCTTTCCATTGTACCTCACCACTTTTAGTAATGTAACCGCTGCCGCAACCATTAAAACCAATCAGATATGGCCGGGTGGCCGTACGGGTTTAAATCTCAATGGCTCATCAAACAACATGAAGGGCAAATTAGGTATTTGGGACGGCGCAAGAATTAGGGCCACCCATGTTGAACTGGTTAACAGGATCCTTCAAAAAGACAACCCTGCCAAAACCGAAGATCATGCAACTCATGTTGCCGGAACTTTAATGGCTACTGGTATAAATCCTGCAGCAAGGGGAATGGCTTTTGGCTTACAGCAACTTATTGCCTACGATTTTTCGTCGGACGTGAGTGAGATGTTTGGCGAAGCAGCTAACCTGCTGGTATCAAATCACTCCTATGGCAACCTTGCCGGCTGGTATTATAATGAAACTGAAAAACGCTGGGAATTTTTTGGCGAGGCTGCTGCCATACAGGATTATAAATTTGGTTACTACAGTAGCAAAGCCCAGGTGTGGGATTCTATTGCCTACAATGCACCATACTACTTAATTGTTAACGCAGCAGGTAATTCCCGTAATATTAATGGTCCTGCGGTGGGACAACCATACTGGCGCTACGATGAAAATAACAACCTGGTTAGTGCCGGCAACCGCCCGGAAGGCATTTCCAATAACGATGGTTATGATATTATTCCCGGGGAGGCAACCGCAAAAAATATATTAACCGTAGGCGCTGTTTCAGGCATTTCCGGCGGATTTGGCCGTCCGGAAGATGTGATAATTTCGGCTTTCTCCGGTTGGGGGCCAACGGACGATGGCCGGATTAAACCAGAAGTTGTTGCCGACGGTGTAAATTTATTATCTCCCATAGCAACCAGTGATAATGCTTACGCAACTTTTAGCGGAACTTCAATGGCAACCCCCAATGCATCGGGATCCTTATTTCTTTTGCAGGAGTATTACTCAAAATTGAACAATGGCGCTTTTATGCGTGCAGCCACATTAAAAGGTTTAGCCATTCATACAACCGATGATGCCGGACCAAGCCGTGGACCAGATTATCAAAATGGTTTCGGGTTACTAAATATTGAAAGGGCTGCCGGGGTTATTACCAGCCGCAATACCGACCAGTTAATACAGGAAAATCTTTTAAATAATGGAGCCATTTACACCTTACCTGTTATTGCTTCGGGCAAAGGAATATTAACCGCTACTATTTGCTGGACGGATCCAAAAGGAACGGTAGATTTTACCAACCGCCTTAATAACCGCACTAAAAAACTTGTAAACGATTTGGACATTGTTATTAAAAAAGGAAATAATGTTTTTCGTCCATATACCTTAAACCCATTGATTCCAACAGCAGCAGCCATAACCGGCGACAACATTACTGACAATGTTGAAAAAATTGAAATTTTTGATGTTATACCGGGCGATACTTATACCATTGAAGTAAAACATAAAGGAAACTTGCAAAGAGGACAGCAGGCATACTCTCTTTTGGTGAGTGGTGTGGGTGGAAAAACATATTGCTCATCGGCACCCGTAGTTAATACCGGTGCCCGAATAGATAACATTAGCCTCGGCAACTTTAATTACACCGCAACTGCAGGTTGTACCACCTATTCAAACCTAACCGGTATTACGGCTAACATAGAAGCCAACCAGGATATCCCGCTATCAATAAAAGTGGGTAGTTGCGATGGATCTGTTCAAAATAAAATTGTAAAGGCTTTTATCGACTGGAATACTGATGGAGATTTTACTGATGCGGGAGAAATGGTAGCCACAAGTAGTATAATTAGCGGCACTGCTAATTATACTACAACTATCACCTCGCCACAAAACTTACCTACCGATTTTTTCACCATTCTACGGGTAGTTGTTCAGGAAACAGGAAACCCTTCCGATGTTTTGTCGTGCGGCAGTTATTCAAAGGGCGAAACCCAGGACTTCAGGCTCAAGTTTACTGCTCCTTCAAACGATGTGGGTATATTAGAAATTGTTTCGCCTGAGGCTAGTGCCTGTGCTAACAACAGCCAGTTAATTACGATAAAACTTAAAAACTTTGGAGGTATTAATCAGCGTAATATTCCGCTATCGGTGGTGGTACGCAATGGCAATACTGTAGTAGCAAATTTATCAGGTGTTTATCCATTAGCTCTTGAAGGTTTTGCTGAAGGAACCTTTACTTTCCAGTCGCCCATAAACTTAGTTGCCGGAACTACGTATACCATAACCGCAGGTACCGTTTTAACTTCAGATCAAAACAAAACAAACGACCAGGTAATTCAAACCGTTGTTGTTACTACAACATCAGCCCCAACAGGTACAGCAGTTATTTGTTCGGCCAACGAAGCAAAACTCAACGTCACCTCTGCCGCTAACGATACTCATTTTTGGTTCGACAATCCAACAGCAAACAATCCTATAGCCGTTGGCAACTCCGCAATTGTTACCGAAATTCCTGCAAACAAAACCTTCTATTTGTCAAAAAATATAAGGGCTAAAGTTGGGCCTGCAACCAAGCTGGCTTACCCCGGCGGAGGCTATAATTCGTTTTCGGGTAACTATGTAAACTTTACCAACAATGTTCCGGTTATTTTAGAGAATGTGCGTTTATACATTGGTAATCCAGGAAAAATTACCATTACTGTAGCCGATATTTTAAGCACCGAAACCACTGGTTCCTATACTTACCGAACTATTTCCAGTACCGTTTTAAATGTTTATCCAACAACACCAAACCCTCAGGCAGGTGCTGTATCAATAAACAGCCCATTGGATACCGGGGCCATTTTCCATTTAAACCTTCCTGTGCAAACTACGGGCAACCATGCAATCATTGTTCAGTGTAGCGATGGGGCAACCATATTTCGTAATAATGGTGTGGCTCCTAACCCATATCCGTTTAGCATACCAGGCGTATTTTCAATAACCGGCAATAGTGCTACCAGCACCACCGACCCCAACTTTTACCAGGGTTTTTATTACTTTTTTTACGCACTTTCGGTTAAAACTATGGGTTGCGAAAGCGCAAGAGTGCCCATTGTTGCCACCAACACGGTACCACCCGTGATTACTGCCAACGGTAATGTGCTTAGCAGCAATACTACAATAGGCAACCAATGGTACCGCAATAATGTTATTATTCCGGGGGCAAATGGAGCAAGTTATACGGCAACCGAAGCAGGAACTTATAAAGTAATTAATATGGATGCTGCGGGTTGTACCAACCCTTCAAACGAGCTCATAATAAATATAACAGGCGGTGGCGGAGTGGTGGTAATTGGCGATGCAAAACTGAAATTGTTCCCCAATCCTAACGATGGAAAATTTACATTAGATTTTGATGTAAAAGAAAAGGCCGACCTGAATATAAGTTTAATTAATGCAGTGGGCCAAAGGGTATATACCGTTACCTATCCGGCATTTTCAGGCAGGTTTACCAGGCAATTAAATACGGGCCATCATCCTTTTGGAGTGTACACCCTTCACATCGATCAAAATAATAAAGTACTCTACAACAAAAAAATCATCATTAATTCTAAATAAAATAAAGGGAGTACTTAAAATGTACTCTTTTTTTTGGGTCCCGGCATTTTAATTATTGGCAGCATCGTTGCGTCGCACACTTGTACGGCAAACCATTATTCAACATGTACTACCCCTCTGATTGATTACAATCTTTTACTCCAAAATCCCGTAGGCAATTCATTGAGTTGAAAATAATGTTAACTTCCCTATTGTAACAAAATCAACCCCATAAACTATTAGCATGCTTGAACCATGGCGCACCGGCATTGTAATTAAAATTGAAAACGAAACTTCATTTACACGACGGTTTTGGATTCAAATACCTGAAGTAGAAAGTTTTAATTTTAAACCCGGCCAGTTTGTTACACTCGATCTTCCTATTCACGAAAAAAAGAACAAACGTTGGAGGAGTTATTCCATTGCATCCGAACCCGACGGAACCAATATAATTGAACTGGTAATTGTATTAATGGAGGGCGGAGCAGGAACCACTTATTTATTTGAGCATGCTGTTGTGGGTTTTACATTAATTTTAAGAGGACCCCAAGGTGTATTTGTATTGCCCCAACAACTTGACCGGGATTTATTTTTAATATGCACAGGTACCGGCGTGGCGCCATTCCGCAGCATGGTCCACCACATTAACCGATATAATATTGAACACAAAAACATTTACCTGATTTTTGGCAGCCGCCTGGTAACAGATTGTCTTTATGGACCGGAATTAAAAGATCTTGAACGCAAGCTGGACAATTATTTTTACCTGCCAACGTTTTCGCGTGAACCTGAAGAAAACAACTTAGTTACCAAAGGCTACGTGCATAAGGTTTACGAGAACTTATTAAACGAACAAAAAACACCTGCCTACTTTTATTTATGTGGCTGGAAGAATATGATTGACGAAGCAAAGCAACGAATACT
>JBBSJX010000127.1:0-9919 GCA_038256825.1 Chitinophagales bacterium | reverse complement strand
TATTACGCTTAAAAATATCCTTCCTTTATTCATAATTGATAAAACTGCTAAAAAGTATATCAGAGACACTTCAATTAATAATACAGCCTACACGCTGATCCAAATTAATATCGGGAAACGCCGGATACAAAACCTGGGTTTGGGATTTGATGCAATGACAACAAAGAGTAATTTCATTTATAATATTATTGTAGATAAAAATAGCTATCTGCCATTTGCTGTTCTACAGACAAATGACCTGAACAATGATTTTATACAGACAAGTTTTACAAGCATAGAAACCAATACCGGTTCGCCATCTGAGTCATCCTGGTATTATTCAACCTATAAAAATGATTATAAAATGACAGGACAGATAGCTGATGAACAATTGTTAGCAACAGGTTCTTTAGCACCAGTATGGAAACTGGACATTTATAATCAGAAAAATCTATTTCACTAAGTGATTTAACAGGGCAGGTCATTCTAGTAGACTTTTGGATAAAAAATTGCGGCCCATGTATTCAGAGTGTACCGCATCTGAATGACCTACAAAACAAATTCAAGGATAAAAATTTTAAACTTATAAGCATCAACTCATACGATTCAAAAGAAGATGTAAAGATGTTTTGTACTAAGCATAAAGTCGGTTATCCAGTATTATTAAATGGAAAATCTGTTGCTGAGAAATACGGGGTAAGTGGATTTCCCGCATTTTTTATTATTGACAAAACAGGTAAAATTATTTATGCTCAAGCTGGTTATAGCACAACTACGCACTCAGAAGTTGAAAAGATAATTGCGGCTGCTTTATAACCGGCGAAGCGTTGTCTGACCAGCCGATTTTTTCTTACCGGTTAAGCCATCACCAACCGGAATTGATTCTTGAACGTGGTTGGGGAGCACAGCAGCTACTACATAAAAACCCAGACGGTCAGCAGCATTTTACAAAATAGCAAAGCGGAAAAAGAGCTTTCCAAGACTCTTTTTCCGCTGGTTTTGCTTCCTTAAGTGGGTTATTCTTTTACCACTTGTATATTATCTATTACTTTATTGTTACTTACTACCTGTATTATATATGTCCCTGCCGGCATATTTGAAATATTAATAGTTTCTGATGGATTACTGGTTTTTATACTTTTAATTACCTGCCCCAGGTTATCCAGCAAGCGTAGGTGGTTTTCTCCGCTAAGACCTGTAATGGTAACCATTTCCCGTGTAGGGTTTGGGTATAGGGTAATGACCTTATTACTGCAAGTAGTTTTAACCATTTCTATCGGACTAAATTTGCTGCTGCCATCGAGGTCGACCATACGCAAGCGGAAATAGTTATTTTGGTTTTTGAGATTACTGCTGAAGGTATAGTTTCTTTCCACATTGCTATTTCCATTTGACGGTAAAATGCCCACAGTATTAAAGATTATACCGTCTGTGCTATGCTGTACTTCAAAATGTTTATTGTTTTGTTCAAATGCTGTTGTCCATTTCAGGTTAGCTACACAGCCATTATTTTCAGCAATAAAGCGTGTCAGCGTTATCGGTACTACCGTTTGAACCGCCAGTGTTAACAGCTTTAAGTCAATATTGGTAAGCCCTGTCGTAGTAACAAAGTTATTGGTAGCGTCCCTGAGAGCGGGGCTGTATATAGTCCAGGTACTTCCATTATATACATCCAGGTTTAAGTTCGCTTCATTGATCCCGTTCAACTCAGCATCCTGATAATAAATAGTAATGTCACCGCTGTATGCAGGCAGCGTTTGCAAAAGGTTATATACCCGCTGAATGTATGTTGTTGGTGGCGGAGGTGTAGCTGTTGCTTCTCTTGTTACATTGTTTAACCCTGTTATGTTGTAATTAACTGAGGGTGTAACTACAAGGCCATCCAGATGAACCAGGGTGCCGGTTGTAATAAAAAAGTTGCTGCCCGACGAAACCTGTAGACTGGTTTGTGCAAAACAAGGCATACTAATCAAAAAGAAAAGTAATGCAGGCAATTGTAAATTGAATAGTTTCATAATTAATTTTTTATAGTTAATGCTTTTACTGCTTTTGATAATTCGGCAACCTGGGCTTTGAGTGTTTCAATGTCAGTCTTTTGTTCTTCAATGATCTGCTGCTGTTCCTGCATCCCTTTTACAAGTGGCATAATAAATTGGCTGTAAGCCAGGCTGTAGTGGTCTTTATTATTTGCAGGTGCGTGTACGCCATCAAAATTGTAACCCAGGCTTTGCGCTGCCTTTTCTACATCCTGTGCAAGAAAACCTGTATGCAATTGTTTTTCTCCTGTGTAAGCTGCATACTGTGCCATGCTATTGTCATCCTGAGCTTGTCGAATGTCATCCTGAGCTTGTCGAAGGATACCTGTTGTAGTGAATTCATTTAATTTATTTTCATCAAAATAATAGGTAACGGGTGTTAGCTTTTTAATAAACTCAAGACCTGGTACATCATTTTTTACATCATACTTGAATCGTTTATCTGAAGGGAAACTATAAGCTACCGGTCCTTCAATAACCGTAACATTCCCATTGCCAATACGTACTTTATTACTTGCGCTTACAATTGCCCCATGACCTATCGCTGTTGCATTTGTCAAATTATTAGCCCCAACATTTGCACCGGCTCCTATAGCTGTATTGTAAAAACCAGTCTCATTAATAATTAGTGCATTGAGCCCAACAGCAGTATTGTAATTTCCTGTTGTATTGTATCTAAGTGCATAATAACCGGAAGCAATGTTGCCGTATCCTGTTGTATTGGCGAAAAGTGCAAAGGCACCAGTTGCTGTATTATTGTCTCCTGTTGTATTTGCTTGAAGTGTAACAGTACCGAAAGCAGTGTTGTTATTACCCGATGTATTTTGCTGCAGGGCAGACTCCCCATGAGCTGTATTACCGCTTCCTGCTGAATTGGAAGCAAGTGCCCTATATCCAGTTCCCGTATTACCTGCGCCGCCTCCATTTGCACCTGCCTGGTAACCCCAAAACGTATTTCGATTAAGAAATTCTATTCTCCCTGCTTTTTGGTTATTAACCCTGATATTAAAAGGCACATTATCAGTTGTACCAATAAAATTGGTACCGTCTACAGTGCCTGCATTTCCTGTAAGCAGCCATGTATTGAGGGCAGGTCCGATCTTGGTCCAGTTGGGTGCGGCCGGAGTCCCCATATTTGCATATAATCCTGCACCAGCAGGCAGGGCTGCATTGGTGTTCATAACCATCAGGTAAGTTGCCGGGGTAGGAACCGTAGCAGCATCTGATGCAGAGGTGAGTGATAGCCGTGGTATCAATACCCCTTTGTTAGTTGCAGTAACATCTAACTGCGCACTTGCATTGGGTGTTGCAGTTCCAAGGCCTACCTGGGCGTTTGTTTTTGTAACAATTAGAAGAAAAGAAGACAGTGCTAAAAGGACGATTTTTTTCATTTGATTATGTTTAGAAGTGATAGATAATTATTTGTGTGCAATGGAATTTTTCAAATTTTTTATGAACCAATATGCCGCAAAAGTTCCTGTAGAAGTATGCAAAGGAGTTTTGTAAAATATTCGACCGCTTCGTGGTTATAAAAAATTAGTTTAATAGCTAAATAGTTAAAAAGCCCTAATGGCACGAATAGGTGGCCCGGAGTTCTTGCCGTAATAGGCCTGAACGCCAGTGCTGAAAAACTGGCCCCAGGCGTTGGATGAATTAAACTCGCTCGAACTCCAATAGAAGTTATTTTCAAAACCACCAACATTTGTATTAGGTGCAGCCCCTTGCCCAATATTCATGTACATTAAATTCAATTCATACTTTGATGGCAAATACCAATCGCTAAATCCCCCGGTATTTAAATTATAGCAAATACCTGCGGCATAAGTAGCTAGAGTGCCAGACTGGTTATAAACGATCATATTTGTATTGCCTTCTCCCGCACCTACAGCACTACCGAACGCCGTTGTATAGGTAAATGTACCCGCATACCATTGTATCCCGGTATTCTGATCAGTTGTTGCTGCCACCAGGCCGTGGCATCCGGATTGATCCAGGTAGAAAATATATCCTCCCAGGCTCGCATTGTACTGACCGATTGCGTAACCACATGGGGATGCATTTATAATGGTCCATAAACTACCCGTATAATAATATAATCCACTTACCTCATTTGTTTGGTATACCAAAAGCCCGGTAGATGGGGAAGTTATAGCAGCTCGTTGGAGTGCTGTCATCCGGGGCGGCAAAAATCCTCTCGAGGTGGAGGTTACATCCAACTGTGCACTTCCATTGGGAGTTGCAGTTCCAATGCCTACCTGGGCATGTGTTTTTGTGATAATAAGAAAAACAGGAAATAGTGCTAAAAGGACGATTTTTTTCATTTGATTATGATTGAACGTGATAAATAATTATTTTGAGTGCAATGAATTCTTATTCTTATTTTTTATGACCCAGGGTACCGCAAAACTTCCTGTACCGCTTTTGATACTGTCGCAGAAATGGACGCCGTTATAATTTGCTATTGCCATATCGGTCTTTTATTTAAATTTTTAAGGCGCGAAATGCTAACCCGCTGTTTTCTTTTTAGGGATACAAAAGATTTTTTATAATGATATTGGAAACGAGCATTAGCCTTTAGCTATTTAGTTCAGCAGCTTTAGGCGGTGATCGAAATAGAACCACACGATAAGCACCAGTAGCACAAAGATCAGGACTGCCAGCACTAGCTTAACCGAAAATGAAATGCCGGGGAACAATCTTTTTCTCACAGTGAAAACCTGGTTTAATTTCGAAAGTGTAAGGTTACGTCACAAACCAGGAGATTTCCAAACTCTTAGCGTGGACAAAACATGCAGTAGCATGGACAATTAGAAAAACGTGGACAGGCAGTGCCAAAACGTGGACAACTAACGGTTACTAAACTGCATGGGGGGAGGGAGGATGGAGGTTTTAAGTGAGTATGCCTGGCGGCAGTTTTATTTAAAGAGACATTAAATAGCGTATTTGAAATCCCGGTCTTCCGTAAGTTGTGGGAATTTTTTGCGCAGGCGGTAACGGCTTTTGCGAAGTGAGTCCTGTGATATGCCGAGCATAGCTGCCATTTCTTTGGAAGACAGCTCCAGCATGCAAAGCGCCAGCAGCCGCACTTCGCCCTGGCTCAGGCCGGGGTAGCGACTGGGTAAGCCATCAAAGAAGCCAGGCCAGGCGGCCGAGAACAGCGCTTTAAACTTAAGCCAATCTGCTTCGGTAAGTAGCGACAGATTTTGCAGGTATTGCAGGGTAACTTCTTCTTGTCCGGCCCCGGCGCCAATATTCTGCCGTTTGGCATCAATTTGCGCTACCTGTTTGTTCTTTTCTTTTATGGTCAATATGTATTGTGCCAGCTCGTCTTCTGCATGGTGAAGGCGTTTTTCACTTTCATTTTGTTGGGCAGCAAACCTTTCTCTTTCCTTGCGGCGTTTGCGAAGTAACAGTAAAAGTATCGCCGAAAAAAACAGCACCAGCAACCCAATGACGACATTCCGAATCAGCCTTAACCGGGCTGTTTCCACTGCTTTTTGGCGCTGCTCGGATAGCCGACGTTCTTCTTTAATTGTAAGGGAGGAAGTCAACAGCACGGAAGTGTTGAAGCGCTCCTTCAATGTATCGTTTATGCGCAGCAGTGAGTCCTGGTATAGCGAAGCCTGCCGGTAATCGCCTCGTTTTTTCCAGTACAGCGCAGACGCTTCGTAATAGGGTGGATAAAAGCTGAACCAGTTCCAGGGCTGGCGTAAACCGGCGGCTTTTTGCAAGTATATACCGGCTTTGTCGAGGCTGTCGTATTGTATCAGGCAAACAGCAATGTAAGCGCAGGTGATAGCGCTGTTTTCCTGCACCCTTTTTTCATTCAACGCCAAATCGAGATAGAGATAAGGTAACGCCTCTCGATACCGTCCCTGGAGCCGCAGGGTGTTCCCGTAGTTGCCGCTGGCAATGCCAATGTAAGCGGTGTCACCAAGCGACGTGGCGGTTTGAATAACCTGCTTAAAGATGGCTTGCGCTCCTGGTATATCTTTTAGCCGGAGGTAAGTTTCCCCCATGTTGCTTAGGCGATAGTTGTAACCGACGGAATCAGCCTCAGTGTGCTTTAATGCAATCTTGACAAACCGAAGGGCGTTCGGGTAGTCCTCGAAACCATAATAGACGTGAAAAAGATAATCCGCTTGCCATAGGGGTGCCTTGTCCCACCCAATTTTTTCCCAGAGATCGGTAGCGGCAATCAGGTAATGAAACATCTGCGGGTAGTTCCCCCGGCTTTCAAACCCAAGGCCGAGCAGGATATAATAAAAAGCTTTTACCTCAGGGAAAGGGCTCGCTTCAAAGACTTCTTTTTCGAGTAAAAGCGCTGTTGCTGAAAGCGGCAGGTGGTCCTGCTTTTTCGATAACAATTCAGCCAAAAACAGGCGGGCATATAAGCCGGACCTTTCATCACCTCTTTCTTTTGCTATTTGCCGGATGCTATCAACTGTAAGGGCAAGGGTTGCACTGTCAGTTTGCAACCGATTGTAAATCAGGTGACGAATGTGTTCCATCCGCTGCTCTTTCGGCAGGCTGAAAAGTTGGGGCACCTGTGCAGGGCAGCTATACGCCAAAAAAAGGAATAGCAAAAATATAAAAGTCGTCAATCCATAATTTGCCTTGCCAGGTACAGCAAGGCACGTAATGGATTGAACCTTAGGCCGCCTCCCAGGAATTATGGGTGTAAAAAAACATTTTTGGGCAAAAATACCTTTCATTAATTCCGTAGTTTGGCAATGCACGAGGTTTTATACAAAAGATCAGGTTGTAATTTATTAGGAAGTGCAATTCTTCCAAAGCTAATAATTCGGGGTTTCTTTACCAATTGAATTTACAGGACGATTACATGTTGTAGTGAATTGCCCCTTTTGTTGGTGAGCGCACAGCGTTGTTTTCTCCATTAGTAGGGGCCGCATCTTCTTGGCCTGCTCTATCGTAAATGGTTAAGCATGAAAATTGCTTAACAGCATTTATGAAAATTTATATGGCTATCCTTTGCTCCTTTATTCTATGTTCCTGCAACGGATTTTTGGAGAATGAAACCGCTGACGAAATAACAGGTAAGGAAAGGCGCTTACCCAAAAACATGACTTATTCTTACGAATGTTTAAAGGCAGATACAAATGCCTTGTCAGACACCTGGGCTAAAGCAGACAGGCTGCTGGGAAAAGTGACCACCTTTAATATAGAAGTCACCGATGCGGAGCAGGTGGAGTTTGGCGAACAGTTTCTCAAAGAATCCCGGCAGGATGAAAACTTCAGGATAGATTCCACCAGCAACATAAACTTCAAACTAAATATCATACTGCAGGAGCTGTTGAGAAAAAGAGTAAATCCTACCGATATTACCTATAATATTTACTTACTGCAGGATACTAAAACCGTCAATGCTTATACAGTAGGCGGTAAAATATTTGTAACCAAAGCAATGATCAGCAAATGCAAAAACGACGACCAATTATACGCCATTATAGGTCACGAGATAGGACACAATGAAAAAGGTCATATTAAAAATGCCCTTAAGCAAATGAAGGCCAGCCAAAAGTTTTTTGGTGAATGGGGGAATATGTTCTTTGCAGCAAAGAAATTACTCACCGGTTCTTTCAATCAACGAAATGAGTTGGAAGCAGATTATTTTGGCCTCGACCTTACCTGGAAACTGGGATATAGTGTCTGCGAGATCCGTTCTTTTTGGGATGATATGGCCAAAGCCGAAGGACCCCACAGCACGCTCGATTTCATGAGAACACATCCTTATTCACAAATAAGAAGTACCTGTATCGTAAATCATGTAAAGAATAATTTTGAGGTGAGTTGTGAGTAGTTTTTTTTACAGGTCGGTTTCATACACGTCCGTTTTATTTCTTTGGATGAGGCCTGAACTAAATCCGCCTGCTTCGGGAATAATTTCTTGAAGTGTAAAACTGCTGCAGCTTTTCTCCAGCCCTTCAAATACAAGTGTAAACAATACCATGCCGTCGGCTTTAGTGCAGAAAGACCAGGCCGGGTAAAGCGCTATATTAAAGGCATGGGTAAGCATAGCTTTTGCACCGCTATCCTGCAACAGGAAGGTGTTTGGCCATATCCTGTAAAGATCCCCCGGAGACATTTTTAACCGGCAATGCACAATGGTGCATTTCTCTGGCTGCAGCTCTACTAGTTCCTGTATAGCTTCATCCAACTGTATGGCAGGTTTTGAAATGGTGATGGGCATCGTGTGTGTAAAAATATTTTATTTGATTAAATGTACCTGGTGAGGACAGTAACCACAAAATAAAAAAGAATAAAGCGTTTCAATACTCAGAAAACTATTTAGCAATCCTGTGGTTCCAAAGCCGTTTGTATTTTCTAAATTTTAGAAAGACAAAAATCGTAATGGCAGGATGCAGGATAACAAATAATATAACATTCAGTTGCTGGTAGGTAATACCTAATGCCTTGCTCATTACTTGCATAATTTTTACGCAGATCCAAAAGATTGTGTCCATAGTTTAGAAGTTTGGTTTTATTTTAATTGTTGGTGTTCTCTTAAGAAAACTGATTATGGAATGTGATTGGTGAGGACATCAACCACTTAAAAAAAGCGTTGGCGGAGAAGCCTTACGTTTTTATTATTTTCATTTAAATTTACTCATTTAATACTTTGCAAGCCAGCTCTTTCTTCACATTCCGCATTAGTGTATCATTTTTATAAAGCCAGCCAGTTGGAAGGCTGTCAAATACAAGTACATCCAGTTCATACTTTTTATTACCGCAAATCAAACTGTCCCACACAAATGGAATTCCATACCCGGCTTTGATTGTTCTTATTCGATCATCAGAGCTATCAACAACGGAAATGACTTTATTTCTCTCACTGGATGTCATGATTATCCCGGAGTTCGGAACTGTAATGTTAGTATTTGCTTTAAACAGATTGGCAGGTAGTTCAGGCTTTTTATCTGCGCCGTAAACCACTATAATGTAACCTTTAAAATCCGGGGGTAAATGCAATATCAGCTTTCCTGTATTTTTATAATAAAGGAATGCAACTATTACTATGAGCACTAATTCTAGCAAAACCTGCCGCACTATATGTGTCTTAAATACTTTCCTTAATCCTAAAGAAAGAAACAGAGAAATAGCTGCTGTGAAAATACATACCAGCACGACCAATCCACCTAGATTTCCTCCCTTTTCATTGCGAACAATTTCGAAGGTAAAATAGATAGCAGATATCAATAAGCCTACTGAAACAATGACCAGGGGTGTGAATTTAATTTTCATAACTACTGATTACGGTAAGTTTTGGACTTTTCTTTCTCTAACAATTGTTTAAAATCAGCGATTGGTGCGTTCATAAAATCAGGCCCTAATGTGAATATAAATTACACATAAATACAGTTTATTGCTTATAAAATCAACAGCAGTCTATAGTAATTTTTGGCTTACTGAAGATATATCATAATTGAAAGCTGACAGTCCTAAAACCTTCGGGCGCCGGGGCCTGGTCTCCCGCTTCGTCGGGACAGGTGTGATTATCCGATTCGATTTGGGAAACTATTCCGCAATAATTTATTGGTTTAGACAGGGTTTGGATAAAAGAAGGGAGGCAGTATTAATTTCGTTGGCTGGTCGCAGCTCAGGCCTTGACGTATGTGGAGGTCAGGGGGATGCCCTGTACCAACGTCGGCGAAGAAAATGCTCAATATTATGGGGCTATTTTTTATTTTAAATAAATTTCATAGCATGGGTAATTTGTGGAAGGAAAAATAATATGTTAGTATCTAATTATTTAATATTCAATAGTATATACTTATTACTTTTTTTCAGTTCCCAAAAAAATTTAATTATTTTTGCTTAAACATAATAAAGTGTTTTTTTTAAATTATTTATAGTATACTGATTTCCATCCAGTTAGAGTATAG
>JBBSJX010000126.1:0-9923 GCA_038256825.1 Chitinophagales bacterium | reverse complement strand
TTGGTATGAAACAAAGACTTGCAATCGCTTCCGCCCTATTAGCCGATCCCAATGTTTTAGTGCTTGATGAGCCCACTAATGGGCTTGACCCCGTTGGCATTGCCGAAATAAGAGAGCTGATTAAACAATTGGCAACCGAAGGCAAAACCATTATTATGGCCAGCCATTTGTTGGACGAGGTAGAAAAAGTTTGTACCCATGTAGCCATTTTAAAACGCGGCCAATTGCTTATTGCAGGTCCGGTTGATGAAGTATTGGTTAATGAAGATATTGTAGAAGTAGCCGCCGCCGACAACCAGCACCTTGCAGAAATTTTGCAAACCTTAAATGGTTTTACCAATATTAAAATACTCCCCAAACACGTTCAATTATTATTTCCTGTAGGCAGTGCAAACCTGCAAACCATCAACCAGCATTGTTTTGATAACGGAACCGTACTCACCCACCTGCAGTTGAAAAAGAAAAGCCTGGAAACAAAATTCTTTGAACTGACCAACAAATAAACCCTTGCCTGCATGTTACAATTGCTGAAAGTTGAATGGATGAAAGTTAAGTATTACCGCACCTTCTGGGTGTTGGCTATATTGTATCTCATCAGCATATTTGGAGTAAATTATGTAGCCTACCTTATACAGGATGCACGGCCAAAAGATAACAACATGGCCAATATGCTTATCGGCAACCCACCCTTCCAGTTTCCCGAAGTCTGGCAATCGGTAAGTTATATGAGCAGTTTCCTGTTATTTATTCCCGGCCTGCTTATGATAATTTCCGTCACCAACGAGTATAGTTATAAAACCCATCGCCAAAATATTATTGATGGTTGGAGCCGAAAGCAATTTATCCTGGTAAAAATGTTGCTTACACTGGTGTTGGCAATAGTATCAACCATAGCCGTTTTTATTACTGCCCTGCTCTTTGGCCTTACCGAAGGTGGCGCTTCCTTCAGTTTTGAAAAGCTGGAGTTTGTGGGCTACTTTTTTGTTCAGGCACTTAGTTATGCCGCTGTAGCTTTATTGTTTAGTTTGCTGTTTAAACGCTCCGGCATTGCCATCGGCGTATTTTTTTTATATGTGATTGTACTCGAAAATATGCTGGCGGGTTTACTCAACCGTTATGTAAATAATTCCGGCCGCTTTTTGCCGATAGAAACTACGGATAACCTTATACCCTTTCCTTTTTTCCGCGCAGTGGTAAACCAGTTTCGCGAACCTACTGACCCATTACTATTGTTGGCGCTCTCCGCTGTTTACCTCGCTCTCTATTTTTACATTTGCCTGCGCAAGTTTCAAACCGACGATTTATAAAGACACTAATTTGTGTTAAGTTAATCCTGGCTTTCTTTTTTTTTGGTGTTACCGGCATACAATATCTATAGGGCTTTACTTGCGTCGCACTCTTGTACTTTAAGTTCAGCTTGCATCTTTTTTTACGTATTCAATTTCTGGCTTGCTTTCTTTTATCTTATATAAACAAATCTTTCTGTTGAAATTAGAATCGCCCCCAAAGTGAATCCAACAATAGAAACTCCTCCAAAAAATAAATTTTAAAAATAATAAAAACAATAACTAAAAATTTAGTTGTTATAACTAAAAAGTTAGTTACATTTGTTTTGCCTATCCGGATGGCAATTAAAAACATTTTAAATGAAAAGTATAACCAGTCAAAATAAATCACCAGCAACCGAACGCAACCTTACAAAAGCAGAAGAGCAGGTAATGCAGGCAGTATGGCAATCAGGCAAAGCATTTTTAAAAGATGTTTTGGAAGCAATGCCAGAACCCCGGCCACATACCAACACCGTTGCTACGCTTTTAAAAATACTTATCGATAAAGGTTATGTACAAGCAGAGCCTTCGGGTCGCAACAACCTGTATAGTGCAATAATTAAAAAAGAAGATTACAGCAATTCCAGCATAAACAACCTTGTTGCCAATTATTTTGATGGTTCGTTTAGTAATGCGGTTTCGTTTTTGGTTAACCAAAAAAAACTAAGTGTATCCGACCTGGAAATTTTGTTACAACAACTTAAAAAGTAAGCTATGGATGCGATATCACTTTATGTAATTAAAATGATTACCTGCTCGGCTGTATTGTACGGCTATTACCGCCTGGCATTATACAACGAAAAATTTCACCAGTGGAACCGTTTTTATTTGCTGGCAGCAATGGGGCTTTCAACAATACTGCCATTTATAAGCATACCTGTTATATCCGAACCAGCTTCGGGCAGTGTACTAAATTTAATTAACGGTTTGCCGTGGAATGCAGGTGCAATTAACCAGGCTTCTGTAGTTAACTGGCAACAAATTATTTGGATCACCTGCCTGGTTGTATCGGTTTTTTTACTTATCAAAACCATAGCAGGAATAATTACAATTGCAAAGGCTTACCGCAAAAGTGCAGCTACAACAAAGCTGCAACATAATGTAACTTTTATATTAACTACACTGCACGAAGCGCCTTTTTCCTTTTTTAATTGGTTATTCTGGCGTAACGATATTGATCTTGCATCCGAAAATGGTTCCCGAATTCTTGCACACGAACTGGCGCATATTCAGCAAGGGCATAGCATCGACAAACTTTTTACTTCCGTGGTATTGGCAGTGTTTTGGTTAAACCCGTTTTTTTGGCTCATGCGCAAGGAACTCTATACCATTCACGAATTTTTGGCCGACAGCAAAGCCATTGAACAAAACAATAGTGAAGCCTTTGCTAAAATGATATTGCAGGCTTTGCCAACAAATACCAGGTTCAACAGTTTATTAAATCCATTTTTTTCATCACAAATCAAACGAAGATTATTTATGATAACTACATCAAACAACTCAAAGTACAGCTACATGCGCCGGCTAAGCGGGCTCGTTTTAATGGCAGGCTCAGCCTTATTATTAACCTTATCCGTTCAGCAAAGCAATGCCCAGACTGTAATCTCTAAAAAAGAAAAGAAAGTAGAAAAGGAGATAAAAGAAACAGCTTCTCCCAAAAAAGAGAAAAAAGTAATTACTGGTAAATTTCAAAAAAATACAACCACTAATGATAAGGTGAATTCCATTAAAATCGAAGAAATAAATAATATAAAATCCATAAAAGGAACAGGCAAAATACAAACACATTCGGATGCTGATCTTCTTAATCCAGGCACTGATAACCCACCATTATATATTGTTGATGGCAAAGAAGTAAAAGCGGTCGATATTAAATCCATCAATCCTTCAACTATAAAAACGGTGGATGTTTTAAAGGGAAAAAAAGCAACATCAGTATATGGCACCAAGGGCAGCAACGGAGTGGTGATTATTAAAACGGGCAAACCCGAAGCAGGAGAACAACAACAATCGAAAGTGACTGTAAGAAGCAATTCAAACCAACCAACTCCTGTTTACTATAAAGATGGCAAAGAAATTACCACTGAAGAAATGAATACAATAAAACCTACTGATATCCAAGCGGTAAATGTTTTAAAAGGTGAAAGTGCCACTACCAAATATGGCGAAAAAGGCAAAAATGGTGTAATTGAAATTGTAATGAAAAAGCCCGCAGTATAATTTGCCCGGAGTGCGGAATATCTAATTCTGGCAGAAAAAATACAAGCAATAAAAGTCTTTAAAATTTATTTGAAGGTTTGTTGGATGAGTTCAACAAACCTTCTCGTATTTTATAATCAAAATTGAAGCTGATATGCGGTTTTGTCGTACAGGTGTGCGAACCGCCGGTAGTCGGTCAGGCTGTACTTGTACTTGCATTGGTTTAGGTTTTGAAAGTTTGAACAAAAATGGCCACTCAAAATGAGTGGCCGTTTTTGTTTCAGCTTATATTTTAGTAGAGATTAGAAGCTCTTAAATCAAGCAAAGCAGCCTGTGGCGATATCCGTTTCGCACGAAGGAACCTTTTGTTTTCATAAGCATCATAGTTAGCTGCTGTGGGGTCCATACTGCTTATCCGCACTTTTCCGGAAGCATGCATAAATTCATTATTTCCTATCCACATACCTACGTGAACCACGCGTTCGGGCATGCTATCCCTGGCAGGGCTACCAAAAAAAAGCAGGTCGCCGGGTTGCATGTTTTGCCAGCCTGATTTAGTATCTACATATTCGCCCATATTCACTTGTTGAGAAGCATCTCTTGCCAACACCAATCCATTCATAAAAAAAACCGTTTTGGTAAAGCCACTGCAATCAACTCCTTTAAAGGATGTACCCCCCCATAAGTAAGGTAAACCTGTCATTTGTTTGGCTGCACTCACCAGGTTACTGGCAGTAGGTTGCCTGGTGTTTTTCCATTCATGGTAAGGTAAAGACTCTTTTTTGTCTATGTATGCAATTCGGTCGTCGGGCAGCTTAACCTTATAGTAGGAATCACTTGCAGATATGAGTGAAAACACATCCCCATAAACAAGGTCGGATACAGTACTTTTATCAGAAAAGTCTGAGTAAGCAAATCCGTATGGTTGGGTATAGATGATTTTATCTTTATTGTACCAAATAACAAACGTGGTACTGTCCATTTTCACAATGGCATCTCCATCTACCCACGCCAGGTACTTGTCGGGGGTTTGCACATAATACCAACCTTTTTCTTTTTTAAAAATGCGAACCGGTGTGCCTAACATTGCCTGGGTAGCCAGTTCTGCCTTATGGTTCGGTTGAAACCTCAGGTTGGCAACGGATATTGTTACCAGGCCAAACGACTTTTCAGTTAATTCTGCCGATGGCAGCAAAGTGATACTATCAATAATAGTAAGGTTTGCGTTTGCCAATTTTTCTAACAATGCAGCTTTAGCTTCGGAAGAAGTGCTTTCTCCTTTCATTACATTTCCATTTGGCTGCACTACAAAATGGACGGTACGCTGGTCAGGTGCGTACAATTTCTTCACTTCATTTATGTACGGTTCATACACAGACGTTGTAGGTGATTCTATCATTTGCCTGTTGCCGGCACAACCACAAAAAACCAGCAAACATGCTATCGTTGTTATTTTCAAACTAAATATTTAAACTAAGATACCGAAAGCAACAATAGTTGCAAACTACTGCATTACGTATGCAGCTTCATGCAGTTTTGTTTGGTCATTTTGAATGAATTACTGTTAAATTTATTCATAAACAAACTTTACACTTATTAAACTGCAATAAGAATTATTTACTTATTCTTTGCTTGCCTGTTACTTTCCGCCAAAAATGCGGGACTTTTCGATCTATCCACCTTATGGCAACGGCTTTTACACAAAACACTAGTACATCGTATCACCCAAATCCACCTTCTTTGCTATATTACCTTTCACCATCAATACAGGATATGCATATAAGGAAAATAATTCCAAGGTACAAGAATGCATATACGCAATACAATTATTCAAATTCATACCCTATATCATTACGGTAATACATTTCGCTGAAATGTATTTGCTGCAACGCGGTTTTAGCTTTGCCAACCGCTTCCTGCATATTGTTACCAAACGCAGATACCGCTAAAACCCTTCCGCCATTAGTAACCACTACATTGTTTTGCATGGAAGTTCCGGCATGAAAAATAAGTACATCATTATCGGTTGGCTTATTTAATCCGTCAATCTCTATTCCTTTTTGATAGTCGCCGGGATAGCCACCACTCACCGCCATAATGGTTGCCACCGAACGTGAGTCCTGCTCAATTTGTATTGAAGCCAGTTCGCCATGGTGCAATGCGATGAACATTTCAACCAGGTCGTTTTTTAAGCGCGGTATCACCACCTCAGTTTCCGGATCGCCCATGCGACAGTTATATTCAATAACAAAAGGTTCCCCGTTATTATTCATCAGGCCAATAAATACAAAGCCTTTATAAACCATCTCTTCCTTTTCAAAACCCTTTATGGTGGGGATTACAATTTGATCTTCTACCTTTTTCAAGAAAGCCTCATCGGCAAAAGGAACCGGGGTTACACAACCCATACCGCCCGTGTTTAAACCGGTATCGCCCTCTCCTATTCGCTTATAATCTTTTGCATGGCCGATCACTTTATAATCAACCCCATCCGTTAAAACAAAAAGGCTTAATTCTATACCCTGTAAAAATTCTTCGATTACCACTTTGGCCGATGCGGAGCCAAATTGTTTATTGATGATCATTTCTTCAAATGCCTGTAAAGCTTCTTCGTGATTAGATGCTATTACTACTCCTTTACCGGCTGCCAGGCCATCAGCCTTTAACACAACGGGCAAAGTATGTTTACGGATGTATTGCTTCCCTTCGTCAAAACTGCTTTCGTTAAACTCGGCATAAGCAGCAGTTGGTATATGATGCCGCTGCATAAATTCCTTTGAAAAGGATTTACTACCTTCTAATTGAGCAGCTTTTGCTGATGGCCCTATAACCATTAAATTATTTAGAGATGGTTGACTGGTTAAGTGATCATATATTCCTTTCACTAAAGGCTCTTCAGGACCTACTACCACCATACCGATTTGGTAATCGATACAAAATTGGGTAATGGTATCAAATTCATTTAACAATAATGCCACATTGGTTCCGCATTGGCTGGTCCCTGCATTTCCCGGCGCTATATACAGTTCATTGCATAACGAACTTTGTTTCATTTTATAAGCCAAAGCATGCTCTCTGCCCCCGGAACCCAATAAAAGAATATTCATATGTTTAGTATTATTATTAAAAAAGGTGAAGCGAATGTAAAAACTATTTACCGTAACGGGGATTGGTTAAATAGTTGGTATCAAGTAAAAGAATTTTATACTACTTTGAGCCATTAATTTTAAAATACACACTCTAACGAAAAATTTGTTTTATGAACATTACTCCGGCCGACCAGGCTATCCTGCAAAAAGGACACCCCAAAGGGTTGTATGTTCTTTTTGTAACTGAATTTTGGGAGCGATTTAGTTACTATGGAATGAGGGCCATCTTTGTTCTGTTTATGACGGATAAGCTGCTTTTTGATAAAGCTTATGCGGCTAACATATATGGAAGTTATACCGGCCTGGTTTATTTAACCCCACTACTGGGTGGTTACATGGCCGACCGTTACTGGGGAAACAGGAAATCAATTTTTATTGGAGGTGCGTTAATGGCTGTAGGGCAATTTATTTTATTTGCCTGCGCATCCTTATCCACAGGTTCGGGGCTGGCTACTTCCTTATTATGGACGGGGCTTGCATTCCTGATTTTTGGCAATGGTTTTTTTAAACCCAATATATCAACTATGGGTGGCCAGTTATATCCCGAAGGAGATAACAGCCGTAAAGACTCTGCTTATACCATTTTTTATATGGGTATAAATGCCGGTGCTTTTTTATCACCCATTATTTGTGGATACCTGGGAGAAAAGGTGGATTTTAAATGGGGCTTTTTTGCAGCGGGGGTAGGTATGCTGATTAGCCTGGTGGTTTTTTACATAACCAAAAATAAATACGTTGTTTCGGCTACAGGCGAACAACTAGGTACACATGCCAATAAACTAAAAGATACGTCAGAGTCAGAAACAGGGGAAACAGGGTTTAGCCAAACCCAGATCATTTTATTAATTAGTTCAATTGTAGCTTCTATTGCCATATTATATTTTGTGTTGCATGTTGACATATGGGGTTCTGCTATTTATGGAATGACGCTTTGTTTACCCTTTGCTATACTTACCGACCGCTCGTTAACTAAAATAGAAAAATCACGTTTGTCGGTAATCATCATCATTATGATTTTCGTTATATTTTTCTGGATGTGTTTTGAGCAGGCAGGCGCATCCTTAACCTTTTTTGCAAATGAGCAAACAGATCGTCGTGTATTTGGCTGGGAAATGCCGGCAAGTTATTTCCAGAGTTTCAATCCTATTTTTATTGTATTGCTGGCTCCCATTTTTGCCGGGCTTTGGGGCACTTTGGGTAAAAAAGGGATTGAACCCCCCGCACCCATGAAGCAGGCTATGGGTTTGGGCTTCCTTGCACTTGGCTTTCTATTTATATCGTTTGGCGTTACCAACGATCCCACTATTAAGGTTAGCATTCTTTGGTTATCCGGTTTATACTTTTTACACACGGTGGGTGAATTATTCCTTAGTCCTATTGGTTTATCCATGGTTAATAAACTTACCCCAGGCAGGTTTACATCGTTAATGATGGGTATTTGGTTTATGGCTATAGCAACGGGTAATAAACTGGCCGGAACCATGAGTTCCTTATACCCTGATCCCAGCTCAACCGAACCACCACCGGTGTTCCTGGGAATTACTATTGATAACCTTCATACCTATTTTATGATTTTTGTAGGATTTGCAGGCGCAGCAGCAATCATTTTATTCTTGCTCTCGTTTAAACTGCGCAAAATGATGCATGGTATAAAATAAGCTTCTTAAATAATTTTATAAAAGGTGGCCCAGGCGGTCACCTTTTATTTTTTACACCCTAACTTACTTACTTTATACATTAAATTTTAACCTGCTTATTTAATGGACCTTACCGAATCAAAAATCCCTGAATTCCCATCATCATCAAAGCATCCCCGGCAATTGTACCTGTTGTTTTTTACTGAAATGTGGGAACGCTTTTCATTTTATGGAATGAAAGCATTGTTACTGGCTTACATGGTAACACAACTAAAGTTTGATGAACCCAAAGGATACGCCATCCTGGGATCGTATGCTGCGCTGGTTTATACCATGCCCATGTTTGGAGGTATGATTGCAGATAAATTTTTGGGTTATAGGCGAGCTGTAATTTTTGGCGGTATCTTAATGACCATAGGCCACCTGGTACTGGCGGTGCCGGAGGGTTGGAGTTTCTTTTTTGGTATGGCCTTTATTATTTGTGGTAATGGTTTTTTTAAGCCTAACATCAGCAGTATGGTGGGTACTTTATACGACAATAATGACCCGCGTAAGGATGCCGCCTTTTCCATTTTTTACATGGGTATTAATATTGGTGCCGCTTTAGGTGGTTTACTGTGTGGCTATGTTGGCCAGCAAATAAACTGGCATTATGGTTTTGGACTGGCCGGTATATTTATGATACTGGGGCTGGTGGTATTTATTATCGGGAAAAAATCGCTGGGGCAACGAGGGCTGCCACCTGACATTGAAAATCTGCAAAAACCACGCTTTGGTTTTTTTACCAACGAACACCTGATTTATGTAGGAACTTTATTAATGGTGCCTGTAGTGGTTTTGGTTTTTAATAAATATGGCGTGATGGATTACATCATGTTTGGATTGGGTATCCTTTCCCTACTCTACATTTTATACATTGGTTTTAAGTTAGAGAATACGGAAAAGTATAAACTTTTTGCTGCACTGATTATGATTGTATTCTCCACATTATTCTGGGCATTTTACGAGCAGAATTCAGGATCGTTAAATTTGTTTGCCATGCGTAATGTAAACATGCAGGTGGGTAGCACCAACTTACCTGCTTTAGCGGTAAACAATTTTTTACCTCCAGGTTGGGTAGTTATATTGAGTTTTGGATTTGCCTGGCTATGGCCCTGGCTTAATAAAAAAGGCATGGAACCTTCCACCCCTTTAAAATTTGCTTTAGCATTTATATTAATGGGAATTGGCTTTTATGTTTTTTACCTGGGCTGTAAAATAAGTACCGAAAGCGGGTTGATACCACTTGGGATTTTTATTGCGGGTTATTTTTTTATTATTTGTGGAGAGATGTGTTTATCGCCCATTGGCCTATCGATGATCACGAAATTATCGCCGGTAAATATTGTAGCTATGATGATGGGGATTTGGTTTTTTGCCAGCGCCATTGGCGAATTTTTAGCGGCAAAAATAGGGGCGCTCATGAGTGTACCCAGAGAAATTGCAGAAGCTAATAACCCTGCAACATCGCTGCCGTTTTATGCCGATATTTTAAATAAGATCGGAATATGGTCGATTGGGCTGGGAATTGTATTGATGCTTTTTATACCGGTAATCAGGCGGTGGATGAA
>JBBSJX010000125.1:0-9935 GCA_038256825.1 Chitinophagales bacterium | reverse complement strand
TACGGGCCCAAAAACCTTCAGCATAGTTTAAATCACCTATTGCACCATCCTTCAGCAATTGCTTTGCCTTTTCGTTACCAAGCGAACTTAAACCCTGGCTACCTACCTGGAAAATCACTTTGTTTTTGGCTTGTGCAGCTACAACGGCCGGGCCTTCGGTAACATCGTGCACCATTGGTTTTTCGCAATACACGTGTTTTCCTTTATTCATGGCAGCTACCGAAATGTCTTTATGCCAATGATCGGGTGTAGCAATAATTACGGCATCAATATCCTTTCTTTCTAAAATTTCTTTATAGTCGCGGGTGGTAAAAATATCGTTACCCCAACGTTTTTTAGCTTCAGCTAAGCGGCCATCATACAGGTCGCAAACGGCTACCAGTTTAATACCCGGAACCGTTAAGGCAGTAGTTGCATCGGCAACGCCCATACCGCCCGAGCCAATTAATGCAATCTGTAACTGGTCGTTCGGACCAAATTTTCTTTCAGCACGTAACATCTCAACCAGGTTACGCTGGCGATCCCTGGCCGTAATAATGGTTGGAAATATGGTTGCCCCAACTAAGCCCTTACCCATTTTTGTAAGAAACGACCGCCTTGAATTTTCCTCATTTTTTGACATAGTATCTATTTAGCTATTAAAAAAAATAATTGTTTTTGGTTACAAACTTTAAATCATAAATCAACATCGTTGTGTCACTCACTTGTGCCCCATAACAACAAGCAACTAAGCCAACAGTATTAAATGCACCTACACTTTTACATAAATCTTTTTCGCATTCATCCACCAGCCAACCAGCCAGCATATCAACATATAAATAATGGCAAACATAAATGAACCCAGGGAGCCCGGCGCTATCACCTGGAAAAAATGTGTGTTAACCCAGGTAAATAAACTTACATGCGGTTGCACCAAAATCATATCAATTATAATAATCAGCACTTCCGATAGCAGGTAAAGGAAGAGCGGGTTTTTACCAAAAATGATAAAGAAGCGGGTCCAGTTGCCTTTATTCCAATTCTTTATTTCCAATGCATAAATCAAGACCGACAGTATAAGCAGGTCTATCCCTGTGGTTAATAAAACAAAAGGACTTGTCCATAATTTTTTATTAATCGGGAAAACCATGTTCCACCATAATGCTATAAAAATTAAAGAAACACCTACCAGCATTAACTTGGAAATAGTCTCATAAGTTTTGCCGTTTGTTTGTATAAACCTGCCGGCATAATAACCAATAACTACGTTTACTATTGCAGGCAGGGTACTTAGCCAACCTTCCGGGTCAAAAACAATTCCTTCGCCATGGTAAATATGCCCCGACGACATGAGCGCTTTATCCATATATAAAACAGCATTGCCCATAAGGCTAAACGGTTGCTGAGCATCGCCAAAAACCAATAATAAAACCCAGTAACCTACCAAAAGCAGTACGCTGGTAATAATTACTTTACGGGTAGATAAATAATGGATCATTAATGAACCAAAGCAATAGCAAAGGGCTATGCGTTGTAAAACACCTGGTAAGCGGGTTTCGCTAAAGGGTGCGCTTATAATTTCACCGGCATCGTTTAACCTGAAAAAGGGAAACCAGTACATTAAATATCCCAATAAAAATATAAGGAAGGTTCGCTTAAAAATTTTTTTTAAAAAAGAGGCATTGCTGATAAGCCGGTATTTATCCAATGAAAAACTCATAGCATTACCCACTACAAATAAAAAGGAGGGAAAAACAAGATCGGTAGGGGTAAAGCCATGCCAGCCGGCATGACGCAGCGGGCTATATTGTATGGCCCCGTTACCCGGTGTATTTACAATGATCATAAAACTGATGGTAAGACCACGAAGCACATCAAGTGATAAAAATCGCTTATTTTGAATTTTCATATTGCAGTTTGTATAGCTTGTTTAGTGCGTTATTTGATGTGGGAAGAAAGGATTGAGTTACCATTGGGTGTAAAAATTACTTCCCCTGTTTTGGATAACCTGTTACCTGATGAATCCTTGTAACTAAAATTGATGGTGTAGCGGATGGGTTGCTTAAAACTGGTGTCGGGGTAACTGCTTAAGGTGTCTTCGTTAAAACTTATTACATCAAGTGTTGGGTTATGGTGCAACATTTTGCGGAATTCATTTTTAGCAATAATCTGTCGCTGGTCCCGATCAAAAGAATGGTTTTCGCAACTGTAAAAAACAATTGCAAGCAGAAAAAGGGTAATTCGCATGGCTGAATTTATCGGTAAAAAAAAGAATGTCCAATATACACCATAAGCATCTCTAAACGATGGGTGCTTGTTTGCATTTTTATATTATTACAATAAAAAAGGCCAGAATTTCTTCTGACCTTACTATTACCACGCCTCAATTTGTTATTCCCTTATTTTTTTAACCCTGTGGTTCCTAAATAGTGATCTTTCTATGTTGAATATTGAACCTAATAGTAAAAGTGTGCGACGCAACTATGAAGCCTGAAGCTAACATGCCCGGCTCAAAATAATATTTAAATTTTTTTTAGTTTACTGAGCACAATACATTGGCAATCATTTCTGCTTTTAGCCAGTCGTCGTTGGTATCAATATTAACATGCCACTGGTTCTTTGTTTCTAAAAAGCTGATTTTATCTCCATATATTGAACCTTCCTGCCTGAGAATGTCGGCTTTGAATATATAAACACTACCATCCCTTGCATATGCCGGTGGAAGTTGCTGTCGCGATGTTATTAAATGCGTATCGCCGGTGGCAATGTTTAAAAATCCCTCGTCGTTGGTTTCAAAAACCCAGTGGGGATTGTATTGATGCGGAACCTTTGTAGCCGAAAAAAAGCTATCGGCACCGCTGGCAATAAAATGCTCAATGCAGGCATCAACAAAACCCGGTTGCCTAAAGGGGCAGGTGGGTTGCAGCAAAACTACCAGGTCAAACTTTTCGCCACACGAGTCGTAAAAATCAAGAGCATGTTTTATAACATTGGCTGTGGGCGTATTATCTCTTGCCAGGCTTTTGGGGCGAATAAATGGAACACTAACCCGGTAAGGATAGGCTGTTTCTGCAATAAGCGGGCAATCGGTGCTTAAAATGGTTTTGTTTAAAAGTTTAGCACTTGTAGCCGATTCATAAGTGTACTCTAATAGTTTTTTGCCGTTAAGTAATTTTGTGTTTTTGCCGGGCAGACCTTTTGACCCTGACCGGGCTGGAATTAAGCATAGGTTTTTCATCCTGGATTTTTAGGATTTTAGAATATCGGAGGGGAACAGTTGCCAGTACTTCTGCCATCCTTTTGCCGGCCGCTCCATTCCCGTATACAAAAGACTGTTCTGGTTTATCGTTTAACACCCAATGCATTACTGCATTGATGATTTCTTTTTTGTTGTAATCAACATCAATTATGTTGTATCCCCGCTCTCTACCCACCTGGCGGCTGCCAATGTTTACAACGGGTACACCCATAAAGGAGCATTCGCGTATGCCCATGCTGGAGTTACCTATTAAGCATTGGGAATTATATACCAGCCGTAAAAAATCTTCGGGAATCATGTTTTCGAAAAAATGCACATGCCTCATGTCATATTCTTCTCTAAAATAACGGATGCTGTTGGCCACGGCATTGGTTCCTGCATCGGCATTGGGCGAAAACCAAAACGCCGGAACTTTTAAATCTTTTATTGCATGTAAGGTTTCTTCAATCTGAAATTTAGAGTCTTTATACTCGGTGGTAACCGGATGTTGTAATACCACAACATAGCCTTTTGAATAGTCGGGCTTTAAACCAAGGCCGCCGTATTTTTTATAAATATCAAAGTTGAGGGCAGGTCTTTTTAGTACGCTAGCTGCAAGATCAATGGAAGGGCACCCTGTATTAAAAACATATTCCGGATCTTCTCCCAGTTGTTCTACTATTTTTTTTGCTTTAGGATTGCAAACGAGGTGAATATCGGC
The DNA here is from genome assembly GCA_038256825.1 of Chitinophagales bacterium. Lineage (GTDB taxonomy): Bacteria > Bacteroidota > Bacteroidia > Chitinophagales > Chitinophagaceae > Segetibacter. The sequence goes on along the minus strand of JBBSJX010000125.1, from coordinate 5,997 downwards.
AAACTTGGTATTGGCGTGCCTTACTTTTTCATCAATGCTCCCGGTTATTTCGCCACCCTGAACGTGTACTAAAGGTATATTTTGGTAAGCTGCCGCTATAGAAACCGAAACCGTTTCAAAACGATCGGCTATAACCAATACCATATCGGGTTTTAAATTAAAGAATACGGTGGAAAGTTCTATAAGGCCCATACCAACTGTTTTGGCCATGGAAGTGATGTTATCACCATCTAATATAATGTGGACTTTTTCGGTTACTACAAATCCATCGTTATGTAAAACCTTATCAATATTGCCATGCTTTGTATGCAATGCAGGGCCGGTAAGTACAATCTGTAGCTCCAGCATGGGGTGTTGCTGAATTGCTTTTAAAGCCGTTTTTATACGGCTATAGCTTGGCCTGGCAGTAATTACTGCACAAACTTTACGTTTGGTAATCATAGAAATTGGATATCGTTATCAGTTAAAAAATCCCACTTATTCAAACGCTTTGTCAGCGTTGATCCTATTATTGACTTATAATCCCGTGCTGCTACTCCTTTATCTGCCGGTTTTTTTGCTTCAAGGTCTTCCACGCTTATCTTATGCCCTTGCGCAAGTTTTTTATTTACTGACAGCGATTTTCCAAATAGCTTTTTTAGTTCAGTAAAATTTTTGGCTTCATTGTCTTTCGAAAAACGATTGCCTAATGCCTCGCGGGTATCTCTGATACCTTTTACCAAATTTGCTACCTCATCAATTTCAATAGATGCCTTTGCATCAGGCCCAAACATTCGTTTATCAAACACCGCATGAAATTCTATAATCTCAGCGCCCAGGGCTGTTGCTGCCACACAGGCAAATATTTCGCCGCTGTGATCAGAAAACCCTACCGGAATATTAAAACGATCTTTTAAAGATTTTATTATGTGTAACCCCCATTGGTTGGGCAATGTGGGGTAAGCAGTAGTGCATTGAAGTACCGATACAGGAAGGTTTTTAGTTTTAAAAAGATTAACCGCACTCTCCAGTTCTTCAAAACTCGACATACCCGAGGAGAGAATTACCGGCTTTTTTGTTTCAGCAATTTTATGTAACAACAAATGGTTGGTTACTTCGCCGGAGCCTACTTTGTATTGCTTAACCCCAATTTTTTCAAGCAAATCAATAGCTGCACACGAAAACGGGGACGATAAAAATTGTACACCCGCATCCTCGCAATGATGGTATACCTGTTGCCATTGCTCCAGGGTTAATTCCATTCTTTTCCAATAGTCGAACCTGGTTTTATCAACATAACTAAACGGAACCCTGAACTGTTCGTACCCGCTACTTTCGGCTTCAGCTATATGAGTCTGAAACTTTATAGCGTCCACTCCTGTTTTGGCTAATGCATCAATATATGAATGTAAAATACCAAGGCTCCCATCGTGTGCCTGGCCTATTTCCGCTATAATCATGAATATATAACGGCACTTTGCAACTAATATTATTTACTACAAAATTTTACAGAAATCCTACACCTCAGTCAAAATATTTTACACCTTACATTTTAAGAGCATATAAAATTGAGGCAAAAAAAACGGGCCCCGACGGAGCCCGTATGACTTATATGCAAAACACAAACCTTATTATGCTACAATCCTTTTTTCAATTTTAATAGCGAAAAACTGGTGTCTTCCAGTTCCATTTTGTTGGTTAGTTTTCCTAAGCCTTCAATCTCCATTTCTACAATATCGCCCGGTTGCAGCCATTGTTCTTCATGATTGGGGTCATTCAATTTATTGGTACCGTTTAATTCAAGAAAACAACCCGTTCCAACAGTACCACTTCCAATTATATCGCCGGCAAATAAATCTACCCCATAAGCACATCGTTCAATAATTTCGGCAAAGGTCCAGTCCATATTTCCTAAGTTTCCTTCGCTAACCTGCACCCCGTTTACCGTGCATTTCATAGGTAAATTCCATGTTTTACCTACATGACCTTCTTTAGCCGGAATTTCATATTTTTCCAATTCGTCCAAAGTAACCAACCACGGCCCTGTTACAGTAGCAAAATCTTTTCCCTTCGCAGGTCCAAGGTTTAGTTTCATTTCTTCCATTTGCAGCAGGCGTGCACTCAAATCGTTCATGATCATCAAACCGGCTATATAATCATCCGCTTGTTCGGCAGCAATGTTTCTACCAGTTTTGCTTATTACCACAGCGCATTCCAATTCAAAATCCAGTTTTTCAAAATGATCGGGCATACATTTAACTTCTCCCGGCCCTTGTATACTATGGTGGTTGGTAAAGTAAAAGATTGGGAACTGGTCAAATTCGGGTATCATTTCAGCTCCCCGGTTTTTGCGTGCAGTTGCAACGTGCTGCCTGAAAGCGTATGCATCCCGGCAACTGGGTGGAAAGGGCACGGGTGCTAATACGGTTACTTCTTCAACAGGTACACCACGGTTTTTTCCAATTCGTCCATTATGAATGGCCTGCTCCGCACTTATTGCCAGGGGCAAAAGCTCATCCCAATAATTTAACATCATACCCATAGTATGTGGTAAATCGGGGTGCAACTCCTGCATATCATATAAATATCCATCTACATAACATGCTAATTGTTCATTTCCATCTAATAAATAAGTAACCAATTTCATATACAAGCAATTTAGATTAAAGTAAAAATAAGGGAATTAAAAAACGGTTATTCACCAGCAAGCAAAATAATAAAGAAAATTACCGGACTAAAAAAACTATAAATTTTGTATGCAAGTAGAAGGTATGCCATGCTCATCACATATAGGTTTCAAAAATTAATGTGGGATGAGAATTTTAAGATACCAGCAATTAATTCCATAGCATCATCGTTGCGTCGCAATCACTTTATCGGCATCGCATTGGGAAGCTTTTTACTTCATTACCATTTTTCATCTTCCGGAATATCGTCCTCTTTTTTTAGAAACATTTTACGTGTTTCAATTTTCTGTAGCTGGCGCTCAATCATTTGTTTAGCAATAATGGTGGCTCCTATTTCGCCTTTATTCTGCTGCAATAAATACCGGAGTTTTTCTTCTGAAATATCCAGCCTGTAAAGCAATTGTATCAGTGCCGAAAAATCATCTTTTAATAACACGCTTACTTTGTTGGTTAACCACAAAACCAACTGCTCATAGGTCATTTTAGTTTGTACCGGCAACAGCAATAATTGTTGAAAATCGTTTGCTGCCTGTTGTATGTTAGCCGTATTAATCATTGGGTTTTCTTTTAAAAGCATGGTTTACTTTTTTCCAGTTTAAGGGTATGGTAATTACCAGCGACATCCATGCTGCATGAAACAACCTGTAAACAAAAGTTTTTTCCGCTTCGTTAAAATACCAGGTATAAAATCCCCACGCCACATACCAGAATATGCCATTGAGTATAAATAAAAACAATAATTGTTTTAATGGCTTAAGGCCCAAATAATATTGATGAATGCGCAAAAACATAATTAAAATTTTTCAACAACTCCTAATCCAAATAATGCAAAATCATATTTCACCGGGTCTTTTGCATCCAAAGTTCGCAAGTACCCGGTTAATTCAAGTGCGGCCTGCCAGTCAATAATATTTCTTTTTAACAGGTTAAACCTGTAGGCAACCCTGGCAACATGCACATCAATAGGGCAAACTAAAATTGCCGGCGAAATGTTTTTCCATATTCCAAAATCAACTCCCTTTTTATCGTGCCGTACCATCCAGCGTAAAAACATACTTAAACGTTTGCAGGTTGAGTTTTTTTGGGGCGAGGCAATGTGTTTGTGCGTACGCAACGGAAAATCTTCAAGCGAAAAAAAATAATTGAAAAAGCCATTGAGTGCATTTTCGGTATCCTTGTCTTTAACCATTATTCCTTTGGTAAAAGCTGTCTCCAAACTATCGTGGCTTTTATAATGATGTTGTAAAAAATGAATAAAATACAATAAGTCCGTATCGTTAAAAGTGCGGTGCTTAAAGCCGAGCAATATTTTTAAATCTTCTTCCTGGTGGTTGGTTATAAAATCGTGCGGGGCATTGTCCATCCGGGCAAAAAGCGCGTTGCTTTTATTTATAATAGTGGTACGGTTACCCCACGCAAAAATGGCTGCAAAAAATGCGGTTATTTCAATATCCTGTTGTTTGGTGTATTGGTGCGGTATGCAAATGGGATCGTCTTTAATAAACGAGGGCTGGTTATACTGTTCTACTTTACTATCGAGAAAATCTTTTAACTGGTTGCGAATCACCCGGCAAAACTACTGATTAGTTTGTTTTTAGGTTGATACCATTGTTATAAACCAACGCATGCTGCATAAATAAATAAAAGTACAAGTGTGCGACGCAACGGCTGCCGAATAAAGTTGATTTGCTGGCTACCAAAAAATTAAATCTAAAAAAATAGCAGGTTAATGCGTAGTGCAAAAACCTGCTATTAATTATTTTTTAAAATATTAATTAACCAATAGCCTGGTTTAAATCCTCCATTAAATCCTCTACATCTTCTATACCAACACTCAGCCTTATTAATGAATCCGACAAGCCGTTTTTAATACGTTCCTCCCGTGGAATGGAAGCATGCGTCATGGTAGCCGGGTGATTGATTAATGATTCAATTCCGCCTAAGCTCTCGGCCAGGGCAAAAACTTTGGTTGTTGATAATACGCGGGTTACGTTTTCCGTACGCTCATCTTTTAAGGTAAAACTCATCATACCACCAAAACCGCGCATTTGCTTTTTAGCAATATCGTAGTTTGGATGATCTTCAAAGCCACACCAATAAACCCTTTCAACCTTTGGATGGTTGCGTAAAAAATGGGCTACTTTTTCTCCATTTTCGCAATGGCGCTGCATGCGTACATGCAGGGTTTTTATGCCGCGCAATACCAAAAAGCAATCCTGCGGGCCCGGAACAGCCCCACAACTTTTTTGTATAAAGTACAATTTTTCGCGTAGGTCCTTATCGTTTAACATTAAGCAACCATGAATAACATCGCTGTGACCGCCAAGGTATTTGGTGGCGGAATGCATTACAATATCAGCCCCAAGATCTAACGGGTTTTGCAGGTAGGGAGAAGCGAAAGTGTTATCTACACAAAGCAGTATATTTTTTTCTTTTGCAATGGCAGCCACTGCTTCAATATCGGTAATATTCATTAACGGGTTGGTAGGTGTTTCCAACCAGATGAGCCTAGTATTATCGTTAATAAAGTTGCGGGTATTTTCAGCATCCTGCATGTTTACATAATGAAACTTAATACCAAACTTTTCAAACACCTTTGAGAAAAGCCTGTAGGTTCCGCCATACATATCGTTGGATGCAATTACTTCGTCGCCGGGACTTAGTAATTTTATAACTGCATCGGTTGCAGCAACGCCACTGCTAAAACACAAACCGAAGTGGGCGTTTTCAATAACAGCCATTGCATCTTCCAATGCTTTACGCGTAGGGTTTTGAGAACGTGCGTACTCATACCCTTTATTTTTACCCGGCGCTTCCTGAACATAGGTGGAGGTTTGATAAATAGGGGTCATTATGGCCCCGGTTGATGGATCGGGTTCAGTACCCGCATGTATAATCTTAGTAGCTAATTTCATATGGTTATAAATGGTTTAATTATTTTTTTTAAATGATGGTTTGCAAAGATGAGGTTTTATCATTTAGGTGCATCCATTAAACATTTTGCTGCACAAAGGTAACGCCAGTCTAAATTACCGGCCTCGTGAGCATGTTGAGGGTCCAGGGGCTTTTGTAAAACAGCAGCATTTAAAACACCTTGTGTTACCAAAACCCTCCTGCTTTCGTGCAGGTATTCTTTCATGTCAGGGTTTTGCATCCATTGTTGTTGTGGCGGTTCAAAACCCACTTTATCTTTTCGCCACACAATATCGTGGGGCAGTAAATTGTTCATTGCCAGCCGTAAAATCCATTTGGTATAGCCCTGCCTTATTTTATATTCCGAGGGAAGAGAGAATACAAATTGAACCAGTTCGTGATTTAAAAAAGGCAGGCG
>JBBSJX010000124.1:0-9992 GCA_038256825.1 Chitinophagales bacterium | reverse complement strand
TGAGTCATTGTTGCGTCGCACACTTGTACAGTTTTTTCTTTAATGATCGTGTTAAGTATATGTCACTAATTTATCCCTTGCCAGATATAGAAAATTATATCAAAGAAAATCATGTGGAAAATGCCGCTATAAAAAGATGCGGTACAAGTGAGTGACACAACCGGAGTTCAATAAGGCTCATATGATTGTCCCACAAAAAAACCCTTAGGTTTATGCGTATGCGATTAAATCGGGGCTATGAAAAACTAATTTTGAACCGTTCCGATGCATCGGAAGCAACGGCTGCTCTATAAATATTCATTCGCTGGCTCCACAAAATTTATAACGGGCAATGCTCATGATAGTTTTCCAAAACAATAGGCGCTCTTTCAAACGCATAGCCCTGGTAGTGCACCAAAATTTCATCTAATACTTCGTCTACCTCTTCCCTGGTTTTAAGGGTTACCAGGCGGTTTCTAAATTCTTTTATACCGGGCAGGCCTTTTAAATAATTGGAATAATGGCGGCGCATTTCGTTGATGCCCACAATGGGTCCTTTCCACTCAACCGATTTGCACAAGTGATTTTTGCTAACGCTGATCCGCTCCTCTAATGTTGGCGGGGCCATTAAGTCACCGGTTAAGCGGTAATGGTGAATTTCGCGGAATATCCACGGATAACCAATGGCTGCGCGGCCAATCATTAACCCATCCACCCCATAACGGTTTTTATACTCAACTGCTTTTTGTGGACTATCTATATCGCCGTTTCCAAAAATGGGTATGTGAATGCGCGGATTGTTTTTAATTTTCCCAATAAGCGTCCAATCGGCCTCGCCCTTATACATTTGCATGCGGGTGCGGCCATGTATGGCCAGGGCTTTAATTCCTACATCCTGCAGGCGCTCTGCTACCTCTTCAATATTTTTAGTTTGTTCGTCCCAGCCAAGCCTTGTTTTTACCGTAACCGGCAAATTAGTTGCTTTTACACAAGCTTCGGTTAACCTAACCATCAAATCAAGGTCTTTTAAAACACCGGCGCCGGCACCTTTACAGGCCACTTTTTTAACAGGGCAACCAAAGTTGATGTCTAAAAGGTCGGGGTTGGTGGCGTCCACTATGCGTGAAGCAAGGCCAAGGCTTTCTTCATCGCCTCCAAAAATCTGGATGCCAATGGGTTTTTCATAATCGTAAATATCCAGCTTATGCCTGCTTTTAATAGCATCGCGAATCAATCCTTCGCTGCTGATAAACTCCGTATACATAAGGTCGGCACCATTATCCTTACAAACCGCACGAAACGGGGGATCGCTCACATCTTCCATGGGAGCCAACAAAAGTGGAAAATCTTCTAACCGTATGTTACCAATAGTTACCATATAAACTTACTGTGAACAATGCCTGTTTATGTAAAGACCGAGCTTTACCATAAATTGCACCGCTTTTAAAAAAACTTTTTAGGGTTTAAACTGTTGAAAATCTTCAATAGTTAATGAACCACTGTTTTAAAACGATTGCAAATTTACACGCAAAATTTTTAAGCAGGTATTAAGTAATAAGGGTTAAGCCGTTTTTAACAGTAATAAACGGGCTGGTGCAACCCGTTTATACAAATGCACTACTAATTGTAAACACTAAACCTGAATGAACACCTATTTAAAAAATCAATCGCCCGGCATGCAGTTTTTGGCGTTTTTAGGATTGGCGGCTGGCTTTTTCCTGCTAAATGTTGCAATTTCTTCTTTGTTTTTTAGCGATCTGTCTTCTGTTATAACTGATAAAAACGTTATAATCACTCCCGAAACCATTACCCGGTTTAAATGGGCGCAACTGGTAAGTTCTACCATCATTTTTATTTTACCAGCGGTGGCCTTTGGTTATTTTTCATCGCCAAAAATGTTTCGTTATGTTGGTTTACATAAACATTTTTCGTTAATACTGGGTTTATTGGCGGTGGTATTATTGTTTTCCGTTCAACCTTTTGTAGGCTGGCTGGGTAACCTAAATGCCAAAATAAATTTTGGTTCCATGCAAAAACAATTGCTCGAAATGGAGGCCCTGTACAACCGGGCTATGCAAACATTTTTGCAAATGAAAAACCCGGTTGACCTGGTGGTTAACCTTTTTATAATGGCGCTTTTACCCGCTATTGGCGAGGAGCTTTTTTTCAGGGGTTCGTTACAAAAAGCCCTCTTGCGCATGAGCAATAAACCCTGGCTGGCCATACTATTATCGTCCCTGGTATTCGCTTTATTGCATGGAACTTTTTTTAAAATTTTACCAATCTTTGCTTTAGGATTAATGCTGGGAGCACTTTACCATGTAACACGCAATCTTTGGTACAACATCATCATTCATTTTTTTAATAACGGGCTGGCGGTTCTGGCTGTTTATTACGGCAATAGGAGCGAATTATTAAAAAAGTTATCTGACGATAACCTTATTGTTCCAATATATGTTGCCTTTGTAAGTATATTTATTGCTATAGCCATTATGTATTTTATGAAACGCAAAAGCGACGAATTATTACCCGCATTTGAAACCGACGACGAAAACGATTTTCCTGACTAATGGATAAATGGTTTTTAATATACAGCTCCCAAAGTTTTGCCCAGGCCAGTATTATTAAAGGTATGCTGGAGCAAAATAATGTACCCGTAACCCTCATAAACAAGCAGGATAGCAGCTACCTCAATTTTGGTGAAATAGAATTGTACGTACCCACACACCTTAAAGATTTAGCCACCAATTTAATGAACCAGGTGCTGCGTAATTAATCAACGCTCATGCAAAAGGTTTTTAGTTTGGAGACCAGCATTAATTAAAAGCTCACCACTGTTGCTGCCTGACCGACTTTCGACGGTTCGCACACTTGTACTTTCACATCATTTTGGTTATAAAAAATATTTTTATCTAAACTCAATACCAAAGTTTGTCTTATGCAAATTATTGGTATAATCATAAATCAGGTTTACATTCACTCTTTACAAAACAATACAAAACCAAACCAATAACCGGTTGCCTGGCTAACAAACAAATCACATAATAGATGGCCTTTAATATAGAAACTTTTAAAACACGTGCTTTAACCGCCATTATTTTTGTTGCCATTATGCTGGCCGGCCTGCTTTGGAACTACTGGAGTTTTCTTGTTTTATTTTCTATTATTCATTTTGGCTGTTGGTTTGAATATCAGAAACTGGTAGGTCTCATCGATCCTCAATACCAGGAAATTTCCAGTTTTCACAAATATGGAATCATGATAGCCGGCTATGCCATTATGCTATTAATGATTAATGATAATTATATGTTCTTTCATATTCCCCTACACGAAATAGGTTGGTGGATTTTACTGATCAGTGTAATTATTGTACCCATTAGCGAGGTGCTTTTTTCCAAAAATTTTAGCCTGGTATCCTTAGCCTATTCATTTGCCGGTTTATTATACATATCGTTAAGTTGGGGTTTAATGATGGATTTACGCGGTGGCGAAGGGTTTATGAACACCAACTGGATCATTCCATTCGTTTTGATAGTTGCCATCTGGATTAACGATACTATGGCTTACCTGGTGGGTTCATTTATAGGAAAAAACTCCTTATCAGCCATTTCGCCCAAAAAAACCTGGGAAGGTACTATTGGTGGCGGGTTATTAAGCATACTGGCCATAACCCTGTTAGGATATTTTGTTTTTGGTTTAACCAATTACATCGCCTTAATAGTTATTTCAGCTATTGCAGCTATTATAGGAACCATGGGCGATTTGCTTGAAAGCAAATTAAAACGACTGGCAGGTGTAAAAGATAGCGGACAGATTATGCCGGGTCATGGAGGTTTCCTCGACCGATTTGACAGCCTGATTTTAGCCACCCCATTCGTTTGGATTTATATAAAGTTTTTTTACAACGCCTGATACCAAATTTGCCGGATGTAAGAAAATTTTTATAAAGCAAAACATCCTTATTTTAATCCAAAACTGCTTCACTTAACCATTATGGTTTCTGCTAAGTGCTTTATGCCCGTTCTTCATATATTTGCAGCTTAATTTATATAGATGATCATTCACAAAGAAGGATATACGAGTATAGGTATTGCAGCCCTTGTTTTTGGAACCTTGAACATACTTTCATTTGCATTTTTAAGTAATCACTACCCGGTAATTGCGCAATTAATTTTATGGACCTCTGTAATTTTCTTTTTCTTCATTCTTTCTTTTTTCCGCATTCCAAGTCGCAGCTTAACAAAAGGCGATCACCAGGTTATTTGCCCTGCCGATGGTAAAGTAGTGGTTATTGAAGAAATTACTGATGTAGAATATTTTAAAGACAAACGTTTACAGGTAAGTATTTTTATGAGCCCTGCAAACGTGCATGTTAACCTTTGCCCGGTTAGTGGGCAGGTGCTTTACAGTAAATACCATAAAGGCAAATACCTCGTGGCCTGGCATCCAAAATCTTCTACCGAAAATGAGCGCTATAGTGTTGTTATTAAAAACGACAAGGTGGAAATTTTGGTAAAGCAAATTGCAGGAGCTGTTGCCAAACGTATTGTAAACTATTTAAAAGTGGAGCAGGTGGTGACACAAAATGCTGAAATGGGTTTTATAAAATTTGGCAGCCGGGTGGATGTACTATTACCCATAGGAACCAAAATAAATGTAGAATTAAACCAAAAAGTTCAGGGCGGGGTTACGGTTTTGGCTACGGTTTAATAATTGAAAATATTTTTATTACAAAAAAGCCCTCCATTTTTTGGGGGCTTTTTTATTGCCTTGTACTCACCTATTAAACAAGCGAAATGACTATATTGAGGATTAGTAGAATTTAAATATTCATAAACGTTCATTAATGATAAAAAGTAATTCAAACCTCATATTTCTGGTTGTAATATTATTTGCTTTGGGTATTAATGCAGGTTGCAGTTCGGCCAACGCAAAAAGAAGTAAACGCATTATGGTTACTGATAATCGCCTGGCCAAGCGTGTGGACATAAGCATAGATGGGAAACCATTTACTTCTTACATCTATCCCGATGTTTTAAAAAAGCCGGTACTCTATCCTATTCGCACGGCAGAAGGAAGTTTTATAACCCGCGGCTGGCCAATGGATCCAAGGGCCGGCGAAAGAATTGATCACCCACATCATGTAGGTATGTGGTTTAACTATGGCGATGTAAATGGATTCGATTTTTGGAATAACTCAAACGATGTGGGTGATAATAAGGGACCATTTGGCTCCATAAAACATAATACAATTGTGAGGGCGGTAAGCGGAAACGACAAAGCTGAACTTTTGGTTACAGCAGATTGGGAGCAACCCGATGGAACTGTTTTATTAAAGGAGAAAACCACTTATATTTTTACTGGACAAAAAAACGAAAGGGCGATTGAAAGAATAACCACCCTTACTGCACAGAAAGAAAAAGTAAATTTTAAAGACAATAAAGAGGGAGTATTGGGTATACGACTTGCACGTGCCTTGGAACACCCAAGTACCAAACCAGAGTTATTTACTGATGCAAGCGGAAATGCAACAACAGTTGCCCAAATGAGTAATGAAGGTGTAAGTGGAAAGTATATTAGTAGTGAAGGAATAGAAGGCGATAATGTTTGGGGAACCCGTGGCAAGTGGGTAAATTTAAATGGCACGTTAGATAAACAGCCGGTTTCACTTGTAATTTTAGATAACCCGCAAAATCCAGGCTATCCTACTTACTGGCATGCACGTGGTTATGGCTTATTTGCAGCAAATCCTTTAGGCCAAAATGCTTTAAGCGGCGGAAAAGAAACATTAAACTATTCTCTTGCTTCTGGTAAGTCGGTAACCTTTAGGTATAAAGTACTTATTCATTCAGGATCGCACTTAACAAAAGAAGAAGTGAATAACTATGCTGAAAACTTTAGTAACCGGAAGAAATAAATGGTTTATAATGCCTTTTTAAAAGGGGATCTAAATTAAAAAAGCACCTTTATGAGGTGCTTTTTTAATTTAAAGGAATAATATTATGCTCTTGCTTGTTTTTCCACTAACAGTTCCTTTTCTTTTTCAAAAGTTGGATTACCCAAAATCCGTAATTCCTCTATATGCGAGGCCAGGGCATTATAAAACGAAGGAAATTCTCTGAATTCGTAACCAAACTCCTTTACTGTTTTTTTAATGATTGGATTAATTGCCCTGTAATGGGTATGGCAAATTTTTGGAAACAGGTGATGGATTACATGGATGTTAATAGCGCCGCACAACCACTGAAGTATAAAGCTTTTTGGTGCATAATCTCCTGTTGTTTCAACAATATGAACTGCCCAGTTTTTATCAATTGAATTATTATGTACTTCGGGAAAACTGGTACCAATTGTAATGTGGCCAGTTTGAAAGATAAAAGCCAACAAAGCACCATTTAACATGTGGCCTAGTACAAAGTATAATAAAACTGCTGCGACCGATAATTTAAAAACAAAAATGGGCAGGATGATGAGGTATGAAAAATAAAATATTTTCCAGGCAAAAAAGCGAAACATGAAGCCCGCTGTAACTGCACTTTTACCACCATTGGTTGCAACATATTGTTTTAATAATTTAAAATCTTTTACCGTTACATAGTTAAGGGTGGAGATACTATAAATTAATGGCGCATACAAATGCTGAAAACGTTGGTACGGGTAATGCTCCTGTGTGGGGCAAAACCTGAATAATTTATAACCTTCTATGCTATTGTCGTGTCCATCAACATTTACAAATGTGTGGTGTTGCAGGTTATGGTTAAAACGCCATAGTTCAGAATTACAACCAATCAGATCCATTGAATAAGAAAGCAACCTATTGTATTTTCCGTTTCTAAAAACAGAACCGTGATTGGCATCGTGTGCGATGTTGAATGCAATCATAACCTGAGTAAACATGTGCAAAAAGCCAATACTAAAGGTTAGCAAAGGATTGCCCCAGGTAAAGTAAAGAGCAATAATGGTTACAAGCCACAAGGTGAGCCATAATACAATTTTAAATTTCATTGCCGCATTGGCAAACTGGGTTGTATTGGTTTGCTTAAAATAATCGTCAATCCTGCTCTTCATCAGAGAAAACATTTCTGACTTATTTTTTGATGTAAATTTTACTTTGTCCATTAATTTTTAATTTGGTAGGCAACCGCGGTAAGGTACGTTCATTTTAGATACACCTTCAGGTAAAAATGTGTTTTTTAAGCATTGCCTTATTATACGATTAAAACTATTTTAAGAGATTTATGACCTTTAGCATGCAGTTATATAGTATAAAACATAATAAATTATTATCTGGGTTTATTGGTAAGGGGATTTGTAATATAATAAGATTAACAATTTTGACAATGGATTGGGTTAAATAACAGGTTGCCAGTATCATTATTACAATGCTCAATACAGTTTTATTGATGAAATTATAGCCCTGATAGAAGCGAAAAGCCCGCAATGCAGCCGACGGCAGGAGGCGAAATGAGGACTTGTAGCGTATAGCAGGACCAAGGCCGAATGAAGCATAAATGCTGTGCTTCAAAAAAATTTTATTGTATTGCTTTATTTAGCTATATAAAAAAACCACCCGGTTAAGGTGGTTTTTTATACATCGTATTATAATTTTTTACGCGCTTGCCTCGGCAACTTTAGCCCTTATTTTAGCTTCAATTTCGTTGGCTAGTTCGGGGTTGTCGTGCATTAATTGCTTTACGGTATCCCGACCCTGACCCAATTTATTGGTATCGTAACTAAACCAGCTTCCACTTTTTTGAATGATACCCAGCTCAACGCCCATATCTATTATCTCACCAATTTTACTAATACCGCCACCAAAAATAATATCGAATTCTGCGGCACGAAAAGGCGGTGCCACCTTGTTTTTCACCACTTTTACTTTAACCCTGTTACCTATGGCAGAATCACCATCTTTTATTTGTGCCATCCGGCGAATGTCGAGCCGAACGGAAGCATAAAACTTAAGCGCATTACCACCGGTAGTAGTTTCGGGGTTGCCAAACATTACACCAATTTTTTCGCGCAACTGGTTAATAAAAATACAAACCGTATGTGTTTTGTTAATGGTTGCTGTAAGCTTACGTAAAGCCTGGCTCATTAAACGTGCCTGTAAACCCATTTTGCTATCACCCATTTCACCTTCCAGTTCACCCTTTGGCACTAAGGCCGCCACGGAGTCAATCACCACAACATCCAATGCACCCGATAAAATTAAACGGTCGGCAATTTCCAATGCCTGCTCACCATAATCGGGCTGAGAAATTAAAAGATTGTCCACATCAACACCCAACTTTTGCGCATAGGTGCTATCGAACGCATGTTCCGCATCAATAAAAGCACACATACCGCCTTTTTTTTGTGCTTCGGCAATTACATGGATGGCAATGGTTGTTTTACCGCTACTTTCCGGGCCATAAATTTCAATAATCCGGCCTTTTGGTAAACCGCCAATTCCAAGGGCTACATCTAAACCAATGGAGCCGGTTGAAATAGTTTCCAGTTCAACTACGCCCTTCTCATTCATCATCATCACACTTCCCTTACCAAAGTCTTTATCAATTTTATCCATTGTTAGCCTAAGGGCTTTCAATTTATCGGTATTACTCATTTAAATAATTTTTATCAAAAGTATTAAATGGGTAAAGGTATCGTAATAAATTTATTAACACTAAAAATATTAGCAATTAAATACTAAAAATAATTGCAGGTAAGCTAGTTACATATTTCACCCATAATGTATTATCCAGAAATTTTTTAAATGTTGGCTATGGTTAAAATGTGCATAAATCTTTACCCTCCCTTTCAATATTCCCAACTGTTTTTAGCTGTAGGTATTTAAACTAAGTTTGTTGCCAAACCAAGGGTACTATGCAACAGCTTGAGAGTATTACAGCTTTTTTAGAGCCGATAAATTTATACGAACTTTCGAACGACGAAGGTTTTAAAGACACCCAATTGGGTAAACATATTGAAGCGAATGAGGAATATTTACCCGACATTAAACATGCAGATATTGTTTTAGTTGGCTGCAACGAAACCAGGGGATTATCACCTGTTCCCTCAAAATTAAATGCAGCCAATGCTATACGTAAACAGTTTTATTCCCTGTTTCACTGGCACCAGGACGTTAAGGTGGCCGATATTGGTAATGTAAAAACCGGGGCAACTATTAAAGATTCGTATGCAGCATTAAAAACCATAGTGAGCGAATTGCTTGCTCTTAATAAGCGGGTGGTAATACTTGGCGGCAGTCATGATGTTACCAGCGCTCAATACCTGGCTTACGCCAGCCGCGAACAAATTATTGAGGCTTCGTGCGTGGATGCCAAAATTGACCTTGACATGGAAAGCGTGGTACCCGCCGACCATTTTTTAATGGAAATGCTAACCGGCGAGCCCAACTTCATCAGGCATTACAACCACATAGGTTTTCAAAGTTATTTTGTTCACCCAACCATGCTGGAGGCAATTGATAAGTTGCGGTTTGATTGTTATAGGGTAGGGAGAGTAAAAGAAAATATAGAAGAAATGGAACCGGTAATTCGCAACAGCAGCTTGTTCAGTTTCGATATTTCAGCCATACAAAACAGCCATGCCCCTGCCAATCGTTTAACACCCAATGGCTTTAATGGCGAGGAAGCCTGCACTTTGATGCAGTTTGCCGGCATGAGCCCGGTGGTAAGTAGTATTGGTATTTATGGTTACCTGCCCTCGCAGGATGTGCAAGACCTTACAGCCATTCAAATTTCGCACATGCTGTGGTATTTAATGGACGGCATAAGCAAAGGAAAAATGGAATCGAAACTGGAAGAGCGCGACAACTTTAACGAGTTCAGGCTTGCCTTTGCCGAAATAGAAACCACCTTTTTACAAATTAAAAAAACCGGCCGCTGGTGGATGGAAGTACCCGACGGCAAAATGATTGCCTGTAGTCATTTTGATTATATAACCGCCTCAAAAAACGATATTCCCGAGAGATGGTTAAGGGCTGCCGAAAGGCAATAAAGCTTATT
>JBBSJX010000123.1:0-10108 GCA_038256825.1 Chitinophagales bacterium | reverse complement strand
GGTAATAAGTATTAAAGCCACCCTTTGTGTGGCGCTTTTGTGTTTTTGTACAAACTATCCGTTGCTAATAGTTGAGTAGTTTTTCTGCGGCATCGTTTAGCCGAGCTTTGGCCATAAAATGCTTTTCCAGTTCTAAATTAAAAGGTATGGGTGTTTCTAAAGAGGCACAACGTACAATGGGTGCATCCAGGTATTGAAAACAGTGCTCACTAATCCACGCACTGATTTCTCCTCCTAATCCACCAATTAAAGTGTCTTCGTGCAACAGCAAAACCCTGCCTGTGTTTTTAACGGTATCAGTAATAGCCTCATAATCCAGTGGTAATAAGGATCGTAAATCTAAAATATCTACCGAAACATCCTTACGTTGTTGGGCAAATTGCAAAGCCCACGATACCCCGGCGCCATAGGTGATGATACTCAAATCATCTCCCTGGTTCACTAGTTTAGCCTTTCCAATTTCCACTTCATAATATTCAGCCGGTACACTTCCGGTTACACTTCTATACAAAGCTTTGTGTTCAAAAAACAAAACAGGGTTGGGATCGTTAATGGCGGCAATAAGCAGTCCTTTTGCATCGTAAGGATTTGAGGGATAAACAACCTTTAACCCCGGCGTATGCACAAACCACGCTTCGTTGCTTTGGCTATGAAAAGGGCCTGCACCCACACCACCACCCGTGGGCAGACGGATCACCACATCAGCAGGTTGCCCCCAACGATAATGTATTTTCGCCAGGTTGTTTATAATCTGGTTAAAGCCCACGGTAACAAAATCTGCAAACTGCATTTCCATTACGCTTTTGTAACCTTCCAAAGCCAACCCAAGGCAAGCGCCCACTATAGCACTTTCGCACAATGGGGTATTGCGAACCCGCTGCTTCCCAAATTCAGTTACAAAACCTTCTGTAATTTTAAAGGCTCCACCATACTCAGCAATATCCTGGCCCATTAAAACCAGGTTTGGATGCTGCAGCATTGATTGATGTAAACCTTCCTTTATTGCATCTATAAATCGTTTAGGCTGTGAATTTTCTACCGTAGCAAATCCAAGAGATTCTTTATTTAATAAGGGCTGATGAAAAGGTATTGCTGTACTTCTTTTTGCATACACATCATTCAACTCTTCTGTAGCGGATGCAATTATTTTTTCATCATTAAAACCCAATTGTAATTCACGCTCTATATAATTTTTAAGTTCGGCCTTTATATTTTCTACAGCATAGTTATCCAGCACCTGCTGTTCCAATAAATAATTCCTATAGTTTATTATAGGATCTTTTTCAGCCCATTCGTCCATTAACCTTGTTGGAACATATTTGGTACCACTTGCCTCCTCATGTCCACGCATTCTAAAAGTCATACACTCAACCAGGTATGGCTTTTGATTTTTTATACAATACTCCCTAACGCCTTTAATTGTATCATAAACCTCTAATATATTGTTTCCGTCAATTTGCACACCATCCATTCCATAACCTTTAGCTTTATCTACCAAACTATTACAACGGTACTGTTCGCTAACGGGCGTACTTAAGCCATAACCATTATTTTCTATAACAAATATTACGGGAAGGTCCCACACCGCTGCTACATTTAAGGCTTCATGAAAGTCACCTTCGCTGGTACCACCGTCCCCTGTAAAGGCAAGCGATACTTTGTTTTCGTTTTTTAATTTATAAGCCAAGGCCACCCCATCAGCAATGGCAAGCTGCGGCCCAAGGTGCGAGATCATACCGCAGATATAATGTTCTTTGGAGCCAAAGTGAAAACTTCTTTCACGGCCTTTACTATAACCGGCTTTACTGCCCTGCCATTGTAAAAACAATTTATGCAACGGCATTTGCCTGCCGGTAAAAACACCCAGGTTGCGATGCAGCGGCATCATCCATTCATCGTTTTGCAACGCCATTGTGCAACCTACCGATATGGCCTCCTGCCCTATACCACTAAACCATTTGCTTATTTTACCCTGCCGCAACAGCACCAGCATTTTTTCTTCAATCATGCGCGGCAGCAACATGCCTTTATACAGGCTAATTAAAGTTTGTTGGGTATAATCAGATTTATTGAAGTGCATGAAAAAGTATTAAGAATTACTTTTTATCTGTTCCTAATATTCCTTCTAAAATAGAGGATACAATTGAAATGACAATACTAAACAAGAGTGCCCATAACCAATTGTCAACGCTAAACCCATCTACAATACTTGCGGTCCATTTTATAATGAGTACATTAATAACTATTAGAAATAAGCCCAGTGTTATAACGGTTAAGGGAATGGTTAAAATAACCAGGATGGGCTTAATAAAAGTATTGAGTAAGGCCAGCACAACGGCTACCACCAGGGCGGTTGCAACATCGCTTACGTGTACACCACTTAACAAATAAGCAGCTACTAAAGTGGCAATGGTATTAAAAATTAAACGGGCAATAAACCTGGGCATGGTTAAAAATTTAACTGTAAAAAATATAAAATAACAACCGTGGTATTTATTTTTTTATGGTACAAACTACACTGCTACTATTAAGCATTGTTGCGTCGCACTCTTGTACATTTACGCTTAATTGAACAAAACATGAACTATATAAACTTCCTTTTGCTGCTTTATATTTATGTGGCGCAAGTGAGCGAACCGTCAAAAGTCGGTCAGTCTATAACCGGGCCGTATAAAGATTTGAAGTTAAGAACATAATGCTTTTACTTCTTTTACACTCTAAACAAATAGATTATTAAACTACCAGCAATTCGTAAAATTCTTCAGGGTTTAAATACTTCTGCGCAAGCTCCTGCAACTCGGGGGCAGTAATGGTTTTTATAGTGTTGATGGAATTATAAAAATATTCTTCTGTAAGACCATTCAGTATATAATTTTTCCACCGCGATATAATCTGGAAAGGACCATCGAGGTCGCCGAGGATTGAACCAATCATATAATTCTGCACCAATAATAATTCATCGGGCGCTACCAGTTCGTTTCGTAGTTTTTCCATTTCCTTATAAACTTCCTCCATAGTAGGCGCACAAACATCCCGGCCCGCTTCGGTGCTAACCATCCATGCGCTGTGGTTTATATGGTTTTGAAAATAACTGTGTATGCCATAAGTATAACCTTTGTCTTCGCGGATGTTGCTCATTAAACGCGAACCAAAAAAACCACCAAAAATATTATTAAGTACCTGCGATTTTATAAAATCGGGGTGGTGCCTGTTTGGGAAGGGACGGGCAATTCGTATGGCGCCCTGCACACCCGTTTCATCGTTTATGATGTTGTATTTTTTTTGACCGGCCGACAGTACAGCATGCTTTTTTTCGGCTACGGTTACCTGGTTTAAAGGCAGGTGACCAAATACATTATTTAATTGCTGGTAAACATCATCAGATAATTTGCCGGCAACAAAAATCACACATTGACCATTGAGGTAATATTGCTTGTAAAAATCCTGTATCTGCTCCCGTGTTAAGGCGTTAAAGTGGTCAACCGAGGTATACTTACCATAGGGATGATTGTTGCCATAGAGGTATTCATCGATGAATCTGTTGGCCACAAAATCGCACTTTTTAAGGCTAACCTCAAGGCGTTGTTTTTGGTTTTGCTTATAAATAGCAATCTCATCTTCAGGAAAAATGGAATCCGTAATTAACTCAGCCACCATAGGAAGCACTTCGTTTAAATGCTTGTTTAAGGCATGAAGGGTAATTGTGGCGGTTTCGTTATAACAATTGCGGTTTAGGTAAGCACCAAAATATTCAAAGTGTTCGTTTATTTGAAAAGCGGTTCTTTTGCTGGTACCGTTTTTCAGCAAAAAGTTAGTGGTACCTGCAACAATGTTCTGGTCTTCGTACCAGTTGCCTGCCTTAAAAACCAATTCAATCATGGTTACATCCTGTGCGCCGGCATTGATGCTGTAAACCTTTATTCCGTTGCCAAGGGTATATTGCTCACAAGGTTTTAGTTGTAAATTAAAATCAATGGCGTCTTTTATGGGGGGTGCTATTTTTCGTTGTAGCATGTGCTCGTTTAGTTTTTACTGTAATACTCCATGGTGCTGCTATTGCGCCCGGCAAATATTTGTTCAGCAGTATCTTTAATATCGTGAATGGAAACGTTGCGGTAACGGTTCAGTTCGGTGTTCATCATTTTTGCATCGCCTAACAGCTCGTAAAATGCCAGGCTGTTAGCACGGTTCATAACCGACATATCCTCAAAAGCAATCATGCTTTCCGTTTTGTTTTTTACTTTTTCCAGCTCCTCATCGCTCACCAGCTCGGCTTTTATTTTTGCAATTTCTTCTTCAACTCCGGCGGCGGCATCTTCCATTTTTACACCTTTAACCAACCTGCCTTCAATGCTAAGCAAACCAGCCTCTATACTACCACCATGCGAACAATCGATGCTGCTGAATAATTGTTTTTGCTTTACTAACGACTGGTATAAACGGGAAGAACCTCCGCCGCTTAAAACATCCGAAATTAAATCGGCGGTATAGTAACCTTTGCTTAACCTATCAGCCATATGCCATGATTTATAAAATGCATCCAGTGGAACATCGGCTTCTACCTTTAAAAGGCGGGGCTCTAATTGTAAAGGCTCTCTTGGCAGGTTTCTTACATATTTTTCGCCCATTGGTATGGGGCCAAACCATTTTTGGGACAGGCGTTTTACTTCCTCTAAGGTAACGTGGCCGGCAACAACCAATATAGCGTTTACGGGGCGGTAATGTTTAAAGAAAAATTGTTTTACATCATCCAGGTGTACATTTTCAACATGGCTAAGTTCTTTACCAATGGTCATCCATTTGTAGGGATGCACTTTATAAGCCAGGTCTCTTACTTTATGTTGAACATCGCCGTAAGGCTTGTTTATGTAATGCTCTTTAAATTCTTCCGAAACCACTTTACGCTGCACATCCAGGCTTTTTTTGCTGAAAGCCAGGCTGAGCATTCGGTCGCTTTCAAGCCAGAAGGCAGTTTCCAGGTTATCGGCAGGTAATTGTATGTAATAATTGGTGAGATCGTTGGTTGTATAGGCATTATTTTCTCCGCCTGCCATTTGCAGGGGTTCATCGTAATCAGGAATATTTTTACTGCCGCCAAACATAAGGTGCTCAAACAAATGAGCGAAACCGGTTTTATCAGGATGTTCGTCCCGGGCACCAACATCGTACATGATATTTACCACGGCCATTGGGGTACTATGATCTTCGTGAACCAAAACACGCAAG
Source organism: Chitinophagales bacterium (assembly GCA_038256825.1). Taxonomy (GTDB): domain Bacteria; phylum Bacteroidota; class Bacteroidia; order Chitinophagales; family Chitinophagaceae; genus Segetibacter. Next base: position 4,882 of record JBBSJX010000123.1, on the reverse strand, counting down.
CCATTATCCAGCACAAATCGCTTGAATTCTATCATATTATTTTTTAATAAGGAGGCTGCAAAATAGCCTATTTGATTATTATGACATTCTTAAATTTAAGGGGAGCCTACAATTACCTGCTTAAATCATTACTTTTTGATGTGGGAAATATGAGTAAACATTTTGCCTGAAATACTGCCGTACAAGTGAGTGACACAACAATGCTGCCATTGTAAACTACTGCTCGTAACCAAAAAAATATAAATGGGATATCTTTTTTAAAACGAGTTGCTATGCAAACATGGTTAGGACACAATGTATAATAACTTTTATTATATCAACTTAATGTTTTTTGTCTGGCAACAACAGGGCTCCAAAGTTCGTCTAAGTATTTAGAAGTGATTTTGACTGAGCATTAATAGGACAAATAGAAGATATGACAACGAGCGTAGAGGCATTATACCTGGAAGCAGAAGCTGATATTAGAAATAATAATTTTTTGGAGGCTTTTCAAAAATATGAGCACATTTTGTATGATGAGCCGGGTTATTCGCCTGCTCATAACTCAATAGGTTGGATTTATAAATCGCAGTTTGAAAACCACGATAAGGCTGAAATGCATTTTAGGTATGCGATAAAATCGGATCCTTTTTACCCGCATCCTTATTATCACCTGGCCTCGTTATTAATGTACATGGACCGGTATTTTGAATTGGAAGATCACCTGGAACATTGCCTGGAGGTGTTTTCGATTGATAAGAGCTGGGTGTATGACCGGTTTGGAATGATGAATGAATTGAATGGCAGTTTTGAAAAAGCAATGATTTACTACCAGCAGGCTATTTTATCCACGATGAATAATGATAAGATAAAAGAATTTCAATGTGATATTGAAAGGTGTCGCTTAAAAATTAAAATCTCTCAAAATAGCAAACCCTGGTTTTCTTTTAAAAAGAAAATTGCCCTTCACGATAAAGATCAATAAGACATGCGGTGCAATTAAAAACGAAGTGAAATATTATTCCATACCAAAGTGTATGATACCTGCGACGCAGGTAACCTATAAAAAATGCAAAGGGAAGCAGCCATAATACTGAAAATAAGCTTAAATGCATAAATGCAAATAGGAATGAAGTAACGGCAACAACCCAACGATCGCTTATAAAATGCTGTACGTAGTTGTAAATAATTCCCCTGAAAGCCAGTTCTTCAATAAATGCAGGTAATATGGCAATAGACCAAAACATTAAGGTAATGGGAAACCTGTAAGCTTTATAAGTGCTAAAATAACCCACATCCGAATGAAAAAATGTAGTATTTACCTGTTGAATACTAAAGCTTACAATAAGCGAAGCACCCACCGCAATGGAGAGCACAGCCATTAATAAAAGCCCATTGAAATTATTAAATTTTAAAATAGGTGCTATTGATTTTCGGCTTTGCCAGGCAAAACCTATAGTAATGAGTGCAAGAAATATTTCTATCCAGAATAACTGGTTGTAACTGGTGATCCACAGCGTATTTTTTACCAGCAGCCCGGTGAACAAATAAATGATAAAGAAAACAGAAACCCTGCGAAGTGGTAAATTATTAAAAACATTAATGGGCAAATGCGCTTCCTGTATATACTCGCCACAATTACCGCAATAACGGTAATGATCTTTTACAAACGCTCCACATTCGTGGCAGGTAAACATTATATTTTCGTTTTGCTCAATCATATTCCTGGTGTTCCTCCATTACTTCTTTATGATAAGCGGCCTCCATTCCTTTAAACAAATAATAAAACATGGTAAACTGCACTATTAAAAGATAAATACCAGTTGCGGATGGAAACAATTTCTTCATTTCGGCCCATGTATTTATTAATATGAAACACGATAAAATTATAAAACTGACTAATAAAGAAATGAACGGATTTTTTTTAGTCCACTTTGCCAGGAAATAATAAATAGCCGAAAGCATAATTAGAATAGCACCCCTGATTTTGTAAGCCTGCAAGTTGGAAAAGATAAAAAAGAAACCCATGAGACATATTGCGGCAAAAACATACAAAGTGTTGCGGGCACGCGAAATTGCAGCATTATGCTTATTTAAAAATTGATCCCGCTTAAATAACCTGTAATGATGCCGGCCTACAAATTCCTTCTCTAGTTTTAATGGATAACCACAGTTGATGCAATAATTATTTACTTCGTTATTTACAAAAGCGCATTGTTTACAAATTTTAAGAGATTTCTTTATTGTAAACCTAAAGGGCAATAGGTTGTTCCTTTGAATGTTAGTTTGAACATGTGAATGATTTGAAGCGGAATCAGTTTCCATTCTACAACAACATATTAATTTTTAGCTAAAGAAAATGTCTCCTCTAAAAAGGAGACATTTTTCAATAATCTGCAAATGTTACTTAAAAGCTTTAACAATTGTGCTTAATCCTGCATTAAAATTATCTCAGGGGAATATCACGCTTTAGCATCTCGTTGCGGTTGGCCATTATCCAGGCGGTATGAAACACCAGGCGCACCCTTTTGGTCATCAGGTCAAAATTAATTTTATCCACTGTATCGGTTGCTTTGTGGTAATCAGCATGTGTGCCATTAAAATAAAATATGATGGGCACACCGTTTTTAGCAAAATTATAGTGATCACTTCTAAAGTAAAACCTGTTGGGATCGTTTGCATTAAACTTACGGTCTAACTCGATGTTGGTGAATTTGGAATTGGCTTCATCGGTTATTTTTTGCAAATCGGAGCTCAGCCTGTCTTCACCAATAACATACACATAATTCATAGAGTCGCCATAATTGCGGGTAGGATCAATTCTGCCCACCATATCGGTATTAAGGTTAACGCTGGTTTTGTTAAGAGGAAACAAAGGGTTTTCACCATAATACTGGCTGCCTAACAAACCTTTTTCTTCACCTGAAACAGTCATAAAAACCATGGTACGGCGTGGCCCGTTTCCATCAATTTTTGCTTTTGCAAAAGCTTTTGCCATTTCTATTACACTTACCGTTCCGCTGCCATCATCATCAGCACCATTAAAAACAAGTTCGCCGCGTACACCCAAATGATCGTAGTGCCCCGTTAAAATTACATATTCATCTTTCTTATCGGTTCCTTCAATATATCCCAATACGTTTGTTGAAAACTGCGGAACTTTTACTTCTGAAAAATTGAAAAGTGTTTTCTTTTTAAAGGTAATTTTTGTATCGTTTAGCGGCTCATTGGCTTTAGCTTTTTTTAATAACTCCTCAAACTGGTTCTTTCCTAAAAGATCAGCAGCAGCCTCATGGCTTAGGGTGATCACACTTGCCGCTTCAGGTGTACCTGCAGCTTTAGGGTAGTAAATATTGGTTTTACGGGAAGAATTAACCATCTCATTAGAGAAGGAACTCATTAATGGACTAATAATGATCACCGCATCGGCTCCTTTTTGTTTGGCAAGGGCAGCCTTTACTGACGTACCGGGAAAGGTCCATTTTGTTGGTCGGGTAGTACCACTTAAAAGGTACTTATCGTTTTGCTTAGGCTCGCCCGAAAATACCACTACAATTTTTCCTTTCACATTCTTTCCCGTATAGTCATCATACGCGCTGTCGGATATACCGTACCCTGCAAAAACAAACCTGTTTGCTTTAAAACTTTTTGAATCATTTGATTGTACCGAAGCAATAAAATCTTTTCCATATTGTAAGGGTTTTCCTTTTACAACCAGATCAGCTTTAACCAACGAATCGAAAAACAAAGGAAACGTTTGCTGATAATTTGTGGTACCCGGCGCTTCCAAAAGCCCCGCTTGTTTAAACTGGTCGGCAATATAAGCTGCTGCTTTTCTTTGACCTTCGGTAGCTGTTTCTCTACCTTGCATTTCGGGGCCGGCAATAATAGTCAATTGCTTTTTAAGGCCATCAGCCGTAATATTTCCTGCATACTTTTCAGGGTTTTTTTGTGCAATCGCACACGTACTAATCAATAGCCAGATAAATCCGATTAACTTTTTTGTCATCGTGAAGAGGGTTAATGTATGTTAAGCGCACGCTATTTTGTTTACCCGCTGTGCATGGCGGCCACCTTCAAAGGAGGTATTTATAAAGGTTTCAATAAGTTCAAGAGTGTATGGTAAACTGATATACCGGGCGGGAATACAAATTACATTAGCATTATTATGTTGCCTGGTTAACACCGTAATATCTTTTTGCCAGCAAAGCGCTGCCCTGATGCCCTGGTGTTTGTTTGCTGTAATGGCCACACCATTAGCACTACCACATAAAAGGATCCCAAATGCAGCTTCACCCTTTAAAACACTTTCGGCGGTTGGATGCGCAAAATCAGGGTAATCAACAGAATCAGTAGAATGGGTGCCCTTATCCAGTACTTTGTAACCCAAATGGTTCAGGCGGGCAATTATCGCTGTTTTATATTCGAAACCTGCATGATCGCTACCAATGGCGATTGGCTTCGACAAATCAAAATCTGGGTTCATCTTTTAAATTTTTGTGCAAAATAAGCTTTACCGCTAAAACCCTAAAGCACATTTAACAACCATTAGGTTAAATTATATAAGTGGAAATCAGTAGTGGCTGATTGGTTGAAATTAAATACAGAGTAAAGAAGCCGCGACTACACCCGCTGTTTCAGCCCGTAAACGGGTTGCTCCAAGGGTAACCGGTGTAAAACCATTAGCTAAGGCTAATTCAATTTCAAAAGGAGTGAAATCGCCTTCGGGCCCTATGAGCATTTGAACAGAGGTTGCTTTTTTAAATTCCTCAATCTGATGCTTTTGTTCACCCTCGCAGTGTGCTATTAATTTTGTTTGTGCTTTGGCTGAAACAATAAACTCCTTACAAAAAACGGGTTGGTGCAAAACCGGGAGCCAGTATTGCTGGCTTTGTAACATGGC
>JBBSJX010000122.1:0-10281 GCA_038256825.1 Chitinophagales bacterium | reverse complement strand
TAAGGAACGGAAGAGAGGCTATAACCAGGCTGCCGTTATTTGCCGGGGTATGTCGGCGGTAATGAATGTGCCGGTATTAGAAGGCATTGTGATCCGCAAACGATTCACTGAAACGCAAACCAAAAAACACCGGATTGAAAGATGGGAAAACGTAGAAGGGAGCTTCATGGTATCAGCAGAACACCAACTTGTGGGTAAAAAGTTATTGTTGGTGGATGATGTGGTAACTACCGGTGCTACCTTAGAAGCTTGCGGCTCCGAAATTTTAAAGGTTCCCGGAACTACTTTGAGTATTGCAACGCTAGCCTACACCTTGCCTTAAGTTCAATTTACTTTTCATAAATAGTATGGCTGCAACATTTATTAAATTTATTAGCCGGGCATTTCAATGGCTGGTTTAATTTACTTTTGAAAGGCATGAAAAAATTTTGGATTGGGCTTTTAATATTAGTGTTTGCAGGGGGAATGGTATCCTGCACCAAAACCTCCTTTATTAGTAGTAAAGATGCCTTGTTGAATACTTCAACCGATACTTTACATTTTGACACTGTTTTTACTTCAACCGGGTCCACTACCAGCCGGTTTAAAATATTAAACCTTAACAACCAAAAACTGCTGCTTAGCGATATTAGAATGATGGGTGGCACAGCGTCGTTTTTTAAAATGAATGTTGATGGCACTCCTGGCTCAGGATTTAAAGACATCGCCCTGGAAGCGAACGATAGTTTATATGTTTTTGTAACGGTAAACATAAATCCAACCAGTGCAAACCTGCCCTTTGTAGTTCGGGATAGTATACTTATAGGGTATAACGGAAATCAAAAATTTGTACAATTAGAAGCCTTCGGGCAAAACGCCGTTTTTTTACGCAGTAAGAGAATTACTACAAACACCACCTGGACCAATACATTACCCTTTGTAATATTAGGCGGTTTGGCGGTTGATCCCGGTGTTACTTTAACTATCAACGAAGGAACCAAAGTGTATGCCCATGCCGATGCTCCTATCATCATTAATGGAACTTTGAAAGTGCAGGGAAATAAGTTTGATAGTACCAAAGTAGTCTTCAGCAGCGATCGGATAGATCCTGATTACCGTGAATTTCCTGGTAGCTGGCCTGGTATTTATTTTAGCGAAACCAGTAAGGATAATATTTTGACCTATGCCGAAATCAGGAATGCTTACCAGGGCCTTATTTGTTTTAAACCATCCATTAACAGCAACCCAAAACTTACCCTAAACGAATGCATTATTGATAATATTTATGATGCCGGTATTATAAGTATTAATAGCAGTATTACGGCGCGTAACTGCCTTATTAGTAATTGTGGCAACAATATAGGACTTGGTAGCGGCGGCAATTATTATTTTAATCATTGCACTATTGCCACCTATGGAAACATTTTTTTACAACATAAAACCCCGGTTTTATTTATAAGTAATACCGATAACACCAGCCAGTCGTTTCCGCTAAACGCCCTTTTTAAAAACTGCATTATTTATGGGGATAGTTCGTTTGTGAAAAACGAAATTGTTGTAGAAAAAAAGGGCACCGCTGCTTATAACTTAACCTTCGAAAATGTTTTATATAGGCAAAACGATGTACCTGCTGCAGCAACATTTATCAATAGTATTAAAAACGAATCGCCGCAATTTGATAGCATTAACATAAGCAGGCGCATTTTCAATTTCCGGTTAAAAAGTACTTCGCCTGCTGTTAATAAAGGGGTACCTACCGGTTTGCTTTTCGACCTGGATGGCCGGCGCAGGGGAGGTACGGCAGGCTTACCCGATATGGGTGCATATGAATATTAATATTTTAATGGTTAAACATTTTCCTAACTTCATTGTTCTTTAAAATAAAAAATAGAATGAAAACGCTACTTGTTTGTTTTGCAGCCCTAGTTGCTTGTACGGCAGCTTCACCTAAGGTGGATAAAGCCGGTAAACCTAAAAGTATTTATGAATTTAAGGTTGCTTCCATCGAAGGTGGTACCATTGATTTTTCAAAATATAAAGGAAAAAAGATTTTAGTTGTAAATACCGCATCAAAATGTGGCTATACCCCGCAATACGATGGTCTGGAGAAACTATACAAAGAGCACAAGGATAAATTGGTTATTATTGGTTTTCCCGCAAATAATTTTGGCGGACAGGAGCCGGGAACGAACGAAGAAATACAGGAATTTTGTAAAGTACGCCACGGTGTAACCTTTCCGTTAGCCGCTAAAGTTGATGTGGTGGGTGATAATACGGCTCCTTTGTTTAAATGGTTAACCAGCAAGGAGGAAAATGGAGTTTTAGACGCAACAATTAGCTGGAATTTTACAAAGTTTTTGTTGGACGAAAAAGGGCATCTCCTTGCTTCATTTCCAAGTAAGGTAACACCCGAAAGCAACGAAATTTTGAATTATCTTAAATAATTTTGAATAGAATTTTTGTAAACAGCTTCCATTTTGGAGGCTGTTTTTATTTATGGTACCGGCTAATATTTTCATAGCAACATTGTTGCGTCGCAATCACTTCATCTTGTAGTTCGTTTGGCAACTACGGTTTTCCATATTAAAGGTATTGATGGTTTTACAGCTACCGGCCCTGTGTTTTTAAACAGTACCTAAAAAAGGAAGCGATCAAAAACAGCTAAACATTAACTTCGCCGGTATGCTATTTAGTGATGTAATTGGCCAGCACGAAGTAAAACAACACCTGGCCGAAATGGTGCAGCAAAACCGTTTAAGCCATGCTTTATTATTTTTAGGTAAAGAGGGAAGTGGGGCTTTGCCCCTGGCATTAGCCTTTGCCCAATACCTTGTTTGCGAAAAAGTAAATGGCAGTTCCGCCTCCAATCAACAAGGACCGTCGTTATTTGGTTTGGAGGAGCCGGAGGTAATTGAACAGGTTTTGCAAACCGATGCCTGCGGGGTTTGTTTCGCTTGTACCAAAGCCAGCCAGATGGTTCATCCCGATCTTCACTTTTCCTATCCATCTATAACAAAAAAAAGCGGCGATAAACCTAAATCCACCGATTTTATTAACGAATGGCGCGATTTTGTAAAGCAGGCGCCTTACGGTAGCGTATACGATTGGCTTCAGTTTATTGGCGCCGAAAACAAGCAGGGCAACATTACTGCAGAAGAATGTAACGATATTATTCGCCAGCTAAGTTTAAAAAGCTTTGAAAGCGAATACAAAATTTTATTGATGTGGATGCCCGAATACCTGGGCATAGCCGGAAACAAATTGCTTAAACTAATTGAGGAGCCGCCACCCAACACTATTTTTATACTGGTTGCCCAAAGCGAGGAGCAGATATTACAAACCATATTGTCACGTACCCAATTGGTTCGTATTCCTTTATTGGAAACTGCCGATATTGAACAGGCGCTTATTAGCCGTGCCGGAACAGCACCTGAAAAGGCACACCAGGTAGCAGGAATTGCCGAGGGTAATTATCATGAAGCATTGCAATTGTTACAACATGCCGAGGAAGACTGGCAAGGTTTGTTGCGCGACTGGTTAAACGCCATTTTAAAAGCAGGACCGATTGCCCAGGTTAAATGGATTGATGAAATTGCCCGGTTAGGAAGGGAAAAACAAAAGCAGTTTTTACGTTATTTTAATCACTTACTGGAGCAAAGTATACGCATACGAATTTTAGGGCCTGAAAATGTATCGATGCCGGAAAATGAAAAGGATTTTGCTCAGCGATTAAATAAAATTGCTGGCGTAAACCAGCAGCAGGCCATAATTGAAGAGTTGGATAAAGCCAGTTATTATATTGGCAGAAATGCGAATGCAAAAATGCTGTTTCATGCACTTACTATAAAATTGCTGCATATCATCCAGGATAAGGTATTGTTGAGCACCTAGGCTTGCTGGTTTTTCGGATTTTTTTAATGTAATTCGATTGAGTACCAGGTGGCTGCAAGGTTAATTTCTAACTTTTCTTTTTTAATCGTTATTTTTGGCAGGCTGAATTTGTTAGTAGACTAATAAGTATTACTAATATATTAGATGAAATGGAGATTTTGTGCAGAGGCTTTGTGCTAAAACCATATAGGTTAATTAGCATAATTTATAAGATGGTTTTCGATATTAAACGATATATTTTGATTGTGTCATTTGAACAAAGCTTAAATAATCTGAAACTAAGCTGATGTAAGCACTGTACCTGAAGTGTGCGACGCAACGATGTTTAATAGCCATACTAAAGCCTGGTACACCCAATAATCTCCACTTTATTTTTGTAACAATTATGATAACGCATTATTAATACCATAGATTATGGCATGTGGAAGTTGTGGAACGGGGAAACCCAATGGATGTAAGAGTAATGGAGGTTGTAGCACCGGCGGTTGTAACCGTATGAATGTGCATGATTGGCTGATGAACCTGCCATTCAGCGATCCTGAAAGTAACTGCAAAATTGTTGAACTAAGTTTTAACCAGGGTAGCCGCAAAGACTTTTACAGGAATGCTACTTTGCAATTTTTTGAAAAGGGCGAACTGGTAACCGTTGAAGGAGTAAGTGGTTTTGATGTTGGAGAAGTAAGCCTGAGCGGCGAATTGGTAAGAATGCAAATGAAGAAGAAAGGCGTAGACGAAAATAGCAGTGAAATTAAAAAGATACTGCGCCGAAGCTCCGAGATGGATGTTGCTAAATTAAACGAAAATAAAGCACGGGAAAAGGAAGCTTTAGTTAGAAGTCGTGCAATGGCCCGCCAGCATAATTTACAAATGAAGATTGCTGAGGTGGAAATTCAGGCGGATGGTAAAAAGGCTACCTTTTTTTATACTGCAGATGATCGCGTGGACTTTAGAGAATTGATACGCTTATATGCCGGTGAGTTTAAGGTTAAGGTAGAAATGCGGCAGATTGGCGCCAGGCAGGAAGCGGGTAAAGTAGGCGGTATTGGAAGCTGTGGAAGAGAATTGTGTTGCAGCACCTGGCTTACCGACTTTAAAAGTGTAAACACAACGGCTGCCCGTTATCAAAACCTGTCGATAAACCAAACCAAGCTAAGTGGCCAGTGCGGCAGGTTAAAATGTTGCCTTAATTACGAGCTGGATACATACCTGGATGCTTTGCAACATTTTCCTGACAATGCGGATGTAATACAAATTACCCGTAGCCCGGCCTACCTGGTTAAAAAAGATATTTTTAAAAACCTGATGTGGTATACTATGCCAGATAGCAGCAAGCATTATCCGTTAACCATTGCCAGGGTAAAGGAAATACAACGATTAAATGCTGAAGGTAAAAAACCGGATGATCTGGAGCCTGTTGAAGTAGTTAGCAGCAAACCCAAAGAAGTTGAACCGGAATTTGTAGACGTTGTAGGGCAAATTAGCCTGAGAAGTTTAGAGCGTAACAGCAGAAAGCGGAGCGATAGAGAAAACAGGAGTGGCGATAGGCGGGAGCAGAGAGGCAATGCTCCGCAAGGAGGAAACAAGCCAGTACAGGGAGGCCAGCAATCAAGACCACCGCAACAAGGCCAACAACCAGGGCAGGGCAGAGGCCCGCAGGACAGGCGTTCGGGCCCAAACCCACAACGCAATACGGCACCCAGAGGAGCTAACCCTCCACAACAAGGTCAGCAACAAAGTAGGCCGCCGCAGCAAAATCCTTCACAAAAACCCATAAACCCAGGTGATGGTCAGGGTGGAAGGTCGCCGCGTCAACCGCAACGTAAACCACCACAACCACGGCAGCAACGCCCACCTCAAAATAAGGACGAGCAAAAGCCACCAGAAGAAAATTAATATAAAAAGCCCCGGAAATTTCGGGGCTTTTTTAATATCTGTCAATGGCTTTTTGTGACTATTCACATAAACAATTGTTCGGTTAAAGTTACTTCTATTTGCTTTTGGGAGGATTTAATTTAAGGAGTTTTTGAACCCGTAGCGATAATTCGGTTGGATTAAAAGGTTTAGTCAAAAAATCATCTGCTCCCAGTTCAAAAGCTTCCATTACGGTATCTTCTTGGCCCAGGCCCGATAAAACGATGATAGGAATAGCAGAAGAATAATTTGATTTTACAATACCAATAAGTTCAAGGCCCGAAGTATAGGGCATTAAAATATCCGTAATTATTAAGTCTGGAAGGCTGGTTTCTATTGCTTTCAAGGCTTCTCTTCCATCGGTAGCAGCGGTTACATCATAACCATCATTTTTAAGTCGTCCCACTATGGCCATCAGCATTAGTGGTTCATCTTCAGCTATTAATATTTTCATTTGTCAGGTTGGTTTATTTAAAATCCATTCACAATCAACGCAACATAAAAATACAAATACCAGCGAAGAGATTCTTAAACGGAGACAGAATTAATATTAAAGCTGAATTTTTCGGATAATAATTTTTCAACTACAATATATTTATCCTTCAGCAATTCTATTAAAGGAAACAGTGTATCAAGTTCAACCTTGTTTTTAGCTTTATATTCAATAGTCGTTACCCATTCATACATATCAGCCACTTTAATTACAGCTAATGATGATTTTGCGTAATGGGCTGCTTTATACAAATTTTCCCAATCACTGTTGTTATAGGCTGTTTCTATTTTAGCTAGGGTAACAGGTGATACTTCTAAAAAAGTAGCAATCATGTTCCGGATGTAAGCATCATCGTTACCCGCAATTTCGTACAACATACTTATGTCAACCGACACATTAGGATTGTTTAATACATTAGGATTGGCATTTGCAATAGTAGGGGAATCAAAAACCTTATTAATGGCATGGTGTAAACTCTCCACAGTAAAAGGCTTCGAAACATAACCATTCATTCCACTTTGAAAGCATTTTTCATCTTCTCCTTTTAAGGCAAAAGCGGTCATAGCTATTATGGGGATAGTACAGTTCATCTGGTTCCTGATATAATGTGTTGTTTCATATCCATCCATAACAGGCATTTGAATGTCCATTAAAACCAAATCGTAATGGTCACCTTTTATTTTTGCTATAGCCTCAGCACCATCGCCAGCAATATCAGTGCTTGCCCCCAGTTTTTGCAGGCTATGTTTAACCACCATCTGGTTAATAATATTATCCTCTACCACTAAAACCTTCTTATCCTGCAGCATATTTTCACTCATATTTTAATTTTCAGGTATCGGGGAAATACGTATTGTTTTATAAGATTCTTTACAACGCTTAATCAGGCATTTTAATTTTGCAATTCTTATTATTTTTTTGGGTCATGGTGGTTGTATCTTATTTAATAATCCACTAATTAAAAATATGTTTCAGCACCTATTTTAGGTAATTATCAAATTGACTTTAATTTAACCAAATTTATGCAGGCAATTCTTATATTTTTGCCACACTTTAATTATAACTGCCTGCAGGTAAGCGCCTGCTTTGATAACTTACTGACAATTAAAACTATTTATGAAGAAATTTCTGGTTTCCGCTTGTTTTATAACAGGCTTTTTCGTTGCAAATGCTCAAACAACTACTTCCGATACAACTTTAAGGGATATAAGGCAGACTCCTAACAGCGATGCAGTTGCTCCCAAAAAGTGGCAGAACATTGATCTTTCTAATCGTTCCAACGATCATTTTATGTTGCAATATGGTTTTGATAAATGGTCGGGTACCAACGACAGCATCAATCCACAGGGATTTTCCCGTCATTTTAATATATATTTCATGCTCGATAGGCCTTTTAAAACCAATCCAAAATTTAGTGTTGGTTTAGGAGCAGGAATTGGAAGCAGTAATATGTTTTTCGAAAAAACAAAAATCGATATTTCTTCCACTGCAAATCAATTACCCTTTAACAGGTTAGATTCTACAAGTCATTTTAAAAAGTACAAGTTAACCACTGTTTTCCTTGAGGCCCCGGTGGAGTTGCGATACAACTCAAACCCGCTAAATAGTAATAAAAGCTTTAAAATGGCCTTAGGCCTAAAAGTGGGTACGCTAATCAATGCCCATACTAAAGGCAAAACGTTGGTAGATAAAAATGATAAAACATTAAATGCGTACACTTTAAAAGAAAGTTCAAAGCGATATTTTAATTCAACCCGTCTTGCTTTAACGGGTAGGGTAGGCCTGGGTATTGTTTCGTTACATGCTGCATACCAGATTACAACATTGTTAAAAGATGGTTCGGGTCCTGCTATCCGCCCCTATTCTATAGGTTTAGCTATTAGTGGACTATAATATTAAAAACTCTTTTCTGCAGCCACCACCTAGTAAAGTGGTGGCTGCTTGTATTTACAACTTTTGTATAGGGCTTTTAATAACAGGCGGTACAAAAATTATAACTTCATAATAAAACATTAAAATATCATGATGCTCAGCTAGTGTAAAATAGTTTTATGAGCCCGTCATATGTTTTTTATGGCAACATCGTTGCGTCGCACTCTTGTACTATAAATCATTGGGCAACAAATAATATTTTTAACCACTGTTAAACAGCAATTACTTAAAAACCAAAAAAGTTATAAGTTTTTGGTTTACTGTAACTTCATAAAAATTTGAATATTGATAGATAAAAAAAATAAAATACAGCAAGAGGAAAAGGCTGTATTGATAGGCCTGGTTCATAAAGAGCAGACAGAAACCCAGGTTAAAGAATACCTCGAAGAATTAGCGTTCCTCGCCGAAACGGCTGGAGCAGTTGCCGTAAAACGATTTTTTCAAAAACTTCCGCATCCCGATAGCAAAACATTTGTAGGTAAAGGAAAGCTGGAAGAAATAAGGATTTATATTGAAACAAAAGGAATTCAACTGGCCATTTTTGATGATGAATTAACGGGTTCTCAAATAAGTAACATTACAAAGGTGCTTGGTGTAAAAACCATCGATCGCAGCGATCTGATACTCGACATTTTTGCCAGCAGGGCACGTACGGCCCAATCAAAAGTTCAGGTAGAACTGGCGCAATACCAATATATATTGCCCCGGCTTAAAGGTATGTGGAGCCACCTGGAACGACAAGGGGGTGGTATTGGCTCAAGAGGCCCGGGTGAAACCGAAATTGAAACAGACAGGCGTATAGTAAAAGATAAAATAAGTTTGTTACGCAAACGCCTGACCGAGATAGATAAACAGGCATTTACCCAACGTAAAGACCGTGGCGAGTTTATTAGGGTGGCTTTTGTAGGTTATACCAATGTAGGCAAAAGCACCCTCATGAATTTGCTGAGTAAAAGTGAAGTGTTTGCCGAAAATAAATTGTTTGCAACATTAGATACCACCACCCGCAAAGTGGTATTTGAGCAAACTCCTTTCTTACTAAGCGATACAGTTGGGTTTATCAGGAAACTTCCGCACCACCTGGTGGAAAGTTTTAAAAGCACCCTGGATGAAGTGCGTGAAGCTGATATACTGCTGCATGTTGTAGATATTTCTCATCCGCAGTACGAAGAGCAGATAGGTGTTGTGAACAAAACACTGCAGGAATTAAAAGCATTTGAGAAACCGATACTGACCATTTTTAATAAAATGGATTTGTACGAGGAGCATACTTTTGATGAATGGCTGGAGGAAGATGTAAAAAAAGATATACTGGAAGACCTGAAGCAAAAGTGGCAAAACGTAACACAAGGCAATTGTGTATTTGTTTCGGCAACCGAGCGAATGAATATTGATGCTTTAAGGCAAACCATTTTAAACAAAGTACGCGAGATGTACCAGATAAGGTATCCCTACCGCTCCGAATATTTTTATTAATTAATGCAAGAGAAAAAGGTAAAGTGGTTTAAAGTTGCCGATAGCATTGATGCTATAGATTGGCAATCAAATAATTTAGCTCTGGTAGAAGTTGGCGGTAAAAAACTAACCTTAGCCCGCAACAAAAGCCAGGTTTTTGCATGTGTACATAAATGCCCGCATGCAAGTGGTATTTTAGCCGATGGCCACATGGATGCCCTGGGTAACATCGTTTGTCCTCTTCACCGGTATAAATTCAATTTGGTAAACGGCCGCAATGTTAGTGGCGAAGGTTATTATTTAAAAACCTACGGAATTGAAACTCGGGAAGCAGGAATATTTGTAGCATTTGAAGAAAATTTTCTTTCAAATTTATTACCGGGGTTAGGTTAATGAATAGCCGGGGAAATGTTTTAAATGCTCTTTTAATAGAGAATTTGCCAGGAAATAGCAGTGAAAAAAGAAATCAAAAAAAAATTAAATAAAAGTTTTGCTGAAATAGATAAACCCCTATTTTTGCACCCCATCAATAAAACGATGGACACTCCTCCTTAGCTCAGTTGGTTAGAGCATCTGACTGTTAATCAGAGGGTCCCCCGTTCAAGTCGGGGAGGGGGAGC